>JAHIWE010000024.1 GCA_018816105.1 bacterium
AATGGTGCTTTTCTCTCTTTCATAAAATGAGGAACAACTAACCATAAATAAAGCATAGCAAATACTCCTGCAATCACAACGGGCAAGAAGAAATCAAACATTCCAAAACTTTTTAATCCCATATCAACAGCCACTGAAACTACCAATAGATTTGTTGATGTTCCAATTGTTGTACTCATTCCACCAATTAATGTTGCAAAGCCCATTGGCATTAAAACTTTTGAAGCTGATGTTTTAGTTCTTATTGAAACAGCTGTTAAAATAGGTAATAATAAAATTACAATAGGTACATTATTTACAAAAGCACTCAATGTTGCACCCACTACTAAAGTAAGTAAAAGTGATAGTTTAGGATAAGATCCCCAAAGCTTAGAAAGTATTCTACCAATTGGCTCTAAAGCTCCAGTTCGAACCAATCCTTGACCTGCAATCATCAGTGCACAAACAGCAATCAAAGCTTCATGACCAAAACCTGAAAAGAAATCTAAAGCATGAATTGTTGTATCTTCATAAGAATACGGGAAAACAGTGAACCCAACCGTAAGTGCCACTAAAATAAAAAGGCTCGAAGTTTCTAAAGGAATTTTTTCTCTTGTAAAAAGAAAAAGAGCAAAAAGTGTCAAAACCATAACAGCTAATGAGTGAGAATTAACGGTAGTTACCAATTGCATAAAATGCCTTTTAATAAATATTTATCTTAATTTTACTATTTATATATGAATATTAACTTATTTTTGAAAATGTTGATAATCTTTTGTATTCTTCCAATCTCCACCCCATTTCCAGCCATATTTTTTGAATATTAAAACAGCTTTACTTGATGATGTTAACACAGCTTTATTTTCATTAGATTTATTATTTTTTTCTCTTGTTAAATATTTAATAGAACCTTTATGTGATGTTGTACCATTTTTATAAACATATGGATTTTCTATTGGATTTATATCAAGAGCTTTCCCATATGAGTGTTTTGAGTATTTATTACTTCCTTCAGCTTTTCGGCAGTTAAAAGCTGAAGTATTATCAGCTTCTATTGATTCAAAATCATCACCATTATATTTTTCAATTGGCATTATTTTTTTAATTGGATATTTTATTTCAAATAACTCTTTAAATATTAAAGAAACTTCAAAGGCCACATCTTTATGAACTATTAAATCTCCAAAATAAATATTATCATCAAAACCTAAATGTTTAATATTTACAATTCTTAAATCAGATAAAGGAACAGGACAGCTTTCATAAAAACTTACACCTTTCATTTTTTTGGCGTAGTTTTCATCTATTTCTTTTATATTTGAAGCATTTAAATTAACTGAGATAAAAATAGCTGCTACAAATAAAAGAAGTTTCATTACGGTCTATAAACTTTTATATTAGTATAGTTTTCAGCATCTCTTAAAAACTGTGCATGAAGTTGGCTTAAGATTCCTTTATCGCAATAAAATAAATATTCTTTATCTTGAGGAAGTTTTTTAAATTCACTTTTTAGTTTATAAAATGGAATTTTTAAAGTCTCAACAGAAGTTTCAATACAATCAGCACTTTGTCTAATATCAATTACAGTGTAATTTCCACTTGATAAATCACTAATTACTTCCATTTGACCAATTTCACTAATATCCACATCAATTTCATCCACATTTACAGGAATAGCATTTTCAATGGCTGTATCTAAAACAGAGTAATCAAATCTTCTAGCTTCACTAGCAACTCTTTCATAATTTCCATGAGTAACAGGGTTTTTTGAAATAACACCACAATACTCAGGCATAGACTCAGCAAATTTACTTGTTCCTATTTTATTTGCAATATCAATAATATCTGGTTTACTCATCATTGAAAGTGGTCTTAAAACTAATTTACTTGTTGCTTGATCTATTAAAGCTAGGTTTCTTAGAGTTTGACTTGAAACTTGAGCAACACTTTCACCTGTTACTAAGGCATCTATTTTCATATCATTTGCTATTTTTTCAGATGCTTGAAGCATAAGTCTTTTTAACATAACACCCATATATGGTTCACTTACACTTTTGAAAATCTCAGTTACCACATCTTCAAATGGAATTGTAATAAATTGAACTCTATGTGAGCTTCCAAATTTATTCCATAAATAATAAGCTACTTGTTTTACACCAATTTCATGTGCAATTCCACCTAAATTAAAGAAAATAAAATGAGTTTTAATTCCTCTTTTCATAGCTAAAAATGAAGCAACTGTTGAGTCAAATCCACCTGACATAAGTGATAATATACTTCCTTGTGTTCCTATTGGGAATCCACCCATTCCCATATGTTTATGAGTGATAATATTTAACTGAGCAAATACAAGTTCAATATTTATTGTAACTTCTGCATTTTTTAGAGCAACACCTTTTGTGTCATTCATAGCTAACATATATCCACCAACTGTTTGCTCAACATCAGTTGATTTAAACTCTTGTGTTCCTGTTCTTTTACATCTAACTACAAATGATTTACCTTGTATTTCATGGGCCATTGTTTCATTTACTTTTACTTTAATATCATCTAAAGTACTCATATTGTCAAACTGTATTGCTTCAAGTATTTGCTGAATTCCTGGAGTATCTAGAAGTCTAAGTCTTACTTCGATAACTACTTCTATTGGACAGACAACTTCTATCTTATCAAAAAACTTTTTTACTTTTATATCATTTGAAATTTTTGATAAAATGTTTACTAGGTTATTATAAACCTGAGATATCATCTGTCTTTTTGCAGTTGAACCTTTTATCATAATTTCAGTGAAATACTTAATAATAAATTTTTGTGTTTTGATTTGTGATTCATTCATTCTTTGAAAGCCTTGTTTATTTAATTAATCGCGATTATAACATAATAGTGCTTTTGATACTTATTTTTACTAATAAAGCAAGCCTTTTTATTTTTCTCTATAATAAATTTCTCTATAATATGCCCTCAATTTTATCAAAGGGCTAATTTATGCAAGAAAACCAATATGAAAAAATAAGAATACTATTTTTTAAACTAATAGAAGAAACAAAAGAATTAACTGATGAAGAGTTTGAAAACGTAGTAAATCAAGTTTTTAAAGAAAACCAATCCTTCACAGCAGAAATGAAAGAAAGACTAGTTATTGACATTGCAAAAATAAGAAAAGCTCTAATAAAATAAAAGGTGAAAATATGCAAAAAGAAGAATTAATAGAATTAGCAAGAGAGCTAAAAGCAGATGAAGAAGACAAAGCAATAACTCTTTTTGAAGAGTTTGCAAAAGATAATAATATAAATGAAGAAGAGCTAGAACAAATATTGTCAAAAGAGTATGATTGCTTTAGATGTGAATCTTGTCATAAGTTTTATTGTTATGATGAATACTCATTTTTTGATGAAGTATGTATTTACTGTAATGATGCACATGGCGATGAGGAAGAATACTAAAAATCAAGATAAGCCAAAGGCTTATCTTACATAATCGTCTGATTCTTTTTCTGCTTTAAATCTTTTTAAAACTTTTTTATATCTATTTTCACTATTACATTGAATTAATAACATATCATTTTCTTCTAAAAGAGTAGAACCCGTAGGTTTTATATAATCTTTTTCTCTTTTTATCAAAAGAATTAAAAAATCTGCTGGTAAATCAAGCTCAACAATACTCAATCCAATAACTTTAGATTCAGTTTCAATATAAAACTGCTTTAATGTATGATAAAAAAGTGGTGAGGCAATAACACTTTCAGCTTTAAATTCTTTACTTTTTGATTCAACTTTTAACCATTTTGCTATTAAAGGAAGTGTAGTTCCTTGAATTAGAATTGAAAATAATACAATAAAAAATACAATATTAAAAATCAAATTAGACTTTTCAAATCCTTGTAAATATGGATAGGTTGCCAAGATTATAGGAACAGCTCCTCTTAATCCAACCCAAGAAATAAATGTTTTTTCTTTAAAAGAAAAAGAGCTAAACATGGTACTTAAAAAAACTCCAGCAGGTCGGGCTACGAACATCAACCAAAAAGCAATAGCTAAACCAGATAATGCAACATCTGGAAGTTCTGAAGGGAAAACTAAAAGCCCAAGAGCAAGGAAAACTGCAATTTGCATAATCCAAGATAATCCATCATGAAAACCAATTAAATTCTTTTTATGTACAAACTCTCTTGTATTTGCAACGATTCCTGCTATATAAACAGCTAAGAAACCATTTCCTCCAAGTAGAGCAGAAGAAGAAAATAAAAGTAAAACCCATCCTATTGTAAATACAGGATAAAGACCATAAAAAGTTAAATGTATTCTATTTAAAATTATTGGTAATAAATATCCAAATAAATATCCTAAAATTCCACCTATAAAAAATTGTAAGAAAAATTTAAAAATCCATTCTGTGGCGCTTGTGCTTTCAGGCAACATTATAATTTGTAAAATAGCAACTGTTAAAAAAATTGCCATTGGGTCATTACTTCCTGATTCTAACTCCAATAAAGGGGATAGTTTCTTTTTTAAAGAAATTCCCTTTGCTCTTAATATTGCAAAAACAGCAGCAGCATCAGTAGAAGAAATAATGGCTCCCAGTAACAAAGACTCTAAAAAAGTAAAATCAAGTAGATAATATACACATAAAGCCACAAAAAAAGCTGTTAAAAGTACACCAAGAGTTGCTAGAATCAAACCATCTTTTAAAACAGGTTTGATAGATTTCCAAACAGTATCTAATCCTCCTCCAAATAATATAAAAATAAGTGCTAAAGTTCCAATATTCTGAGCAAGTTCCACATTATCAAAATAGATACCCAAGATTCCATCAGAACCTGCAAGCATTCCTAATCCTAAAAATATAAATAAAGAAGGTATTCCAAATTTATTAGATAGTTTACTAGCTACTACGCTTAGAAGCATTAAAAAAGCCGTAATTAATAAATAAAATTCAATAGACAACATAAAAATCCTCTGTTTTACTATAAATAGTAAATATAATATTTGATAAATTAAAAGATTATAGTTTATATTTATTAATAAAAAGTATCAATGATCTTTTTTATAAATTTAGTAATATAATAAGAAAAAAATAGGAGTTTCAAATGAAACAATTTTTGCTCATGTCTTTACTTACAATTTCAGTATTTGCAAGCTCTATAAATTTTGAAAAAGATTTAGCTAGTGCAAAACAAAAAGCTGTAGCTGAAAATAAAAAACTTATGATTATGTACTCAACTCCTACTTGTCCTGAATGTAACTACATGAAGAAAAAAGTTTTAAAAAATGAGCAAATCGTCTCTTATGTGAATGAAAACTTTGTTTCAATCATCCTGGATATAAAAGAAGACGAGAAAATATTGCCTTATAAATTCATAGGTATTCCTACTTTTTATTTTGTAAATGCCTCAAATATGGAGTTAATTGGCAAAAAAATTGGTGGGACAAGAGAAGAGCAATTTTTAGAAATAGTTAAAAATATAAAATAGGATAGATAATGAAAACAATACTTATCTCTTTGGCTTTATTATCATCATTATATTCATATGATGAAAGTCATTTACAAAAGTTTTTAGAAACAAAAGATTGCCAAAAATGTGATTTAAGTGATGCTGATTTGAGTAACAAAGATTTTACACATGCAAATTTAAGTGGAAGCAATTTAAGTGGTGTAAATTTTGAAAATAGCACTTTAGTAAAAGCGAATCTTTGGGGTGTAAACCTAAGCGATGCAAATTTACAAAATACAAATGTAAGGGCTGCAAATCTAATGGGAGCTGATATAATCAATATTAAATGTGATAATACAACCTTCAAAGGAGCAAATTTCGCAAATGCAAATTTTGAGAATGTTACTTGTACAAATCTATCTATTTGGTCTGCAAATTTTCTAGAAACATCTTTTGAAAATGTTGATTTTTCAAATGCAGGGGCAGCCTATGCAAATTTTGATAATGTTAATATGAGTGATCTAAATATAAATGGAGCAATTTTTTGGAATGCAAAAGTAACAAATAGCATATTAAAAAAAGAAGACTGCGAATATCTTAAAAAAGAAGAAGCTATTAGTGAAAATAATCAATGTAATTAGATTTACACTGATTATTTTAATAAGTTCCTAAAGCATAGTAATTTTATCTTCTTTAGTAGTAATCATGCATAAAAACTCATATTCACTACCATAACAAGCTTCATAGTTATGCTCAACTCCTGCTGGAATGTATATAAAATCTCCAGCTCTTGCGTGATATTCTTCATTTCCTACAACAACCTTTGCTTCGCCTTTTAAAACATATTGTTGATGTTGAATTTCATTTATATGATTTGGCATAGAACCATCTTTTGCCAAGCTTACTTTTCTAACAATAAAATCTTTATCCTCTTTTGGAGTTAAAACAGCAATAGAAGCATTAACAGTTTTAGGAATACAAGTTGATTCATAAACATTTGAATTATTACAATATTTATTCATATCTATCCTTTTTTAATTGTAATTATAACAACATTTTAAAGATAAGATGTATTAAAATACAAAAGAAATATCAGTAATACTAATATTATAAATATTTACTTTAACTCCGTCACTATCAACAATACTATAAGAGATAATCAATTCATTTGGTTTTTCAATAGTTTCATTATCTTCAACAAATTTCACATATTTATCATAATCAATAACACTATAAATAAACTTTGCTTTTTCTTTGAATTTTTCATTATTTATATATCTTTCATAAACTTCTTTATATGAATTTTCATCATATTTATCATAAAAATTCTTCTTATACATTAACTCACAATAAGACTCTTTTTTGAAATCTTTTGAAGAATATAATAGATAATCCTCAGCTATTATTGCTTCTAAATCTTCATGTATTTCAAATAAATTATACTTTTTATATCCATTTTCATTTGAAATTTCACTTGTTGTTCTTATCATAAATTGTTCCTGTTTTTTTATTTATTTTAGCATATTTT
This sequence comes from bacterium, assembly GCA_018816105.1. GTDB lineage: Bacteria > Campylobacterota > Campylobacteria > Campylobacterales > Arcobacteraceae > Aliarcobacter. The sequence goes on from JAHIWE010000024.1 coordinate 6,939, forward strand.
ATGTTATAACAATATAATTTAGTTTTAATTTGTAATACTTTTAATATTATATAAATATATACATATTGTATTATTTTATACTTTATTTTAATAAATTATACTTACATATATTTTATAGTATTTTTTCAAAAAATTATTTTTTGTAAAATATCTTAAAGACAGGCTATTTAGAATATTTTTATTACATTTTAATCATATCTTATAGATAGTTTAATATTTATATTTTGTATACGTTAAATATTTTTATATAAAGTTAATTTTTAAACTTTATTCTATTTATTTAGATTTTATGATAAATTTGCCCTACACTTATTCCACCATCGTTAAGTGGAATATCTTTTGAGAAGTAAAACTCCCTACCCTGCTTTTGAAATTTGACTATTAAAATTTGTAGTAAAATTTTATTTTGGAAAACTCCTCCACTTAAAACTACTGGTAAATTTTCATAAGTATTTGCAAGATCAAGAATAATTTGAACTATAGTATTTATAAACTTTGAACAGATTAGTTTTTTATCTAAATCTAAAATTATTTCTTTTATCATAGAACTTAAATCTATTTGTTCATTTGTAATTTTATAACTATAATATTCACTTATTGAACGATCATAATTTTGCTCTATTTGAAGCCCCATTTCTCCCTCATAGCTTTGAGTATGTAAAATATCAGCAAATGATGCGATAGCATCAAACAAACGCCCTACAGAGCTTGTATATGGAGCATTTAAACCTTTTTGCCACATTGTGTAAAGCATTTTAATTTCATTTATTTTAAAAGCTTTTACACATGTTAAATCCATAACTAATACATCTTCAAGGCTAAAATTATCAAACAATAGACTCAAAGCTACTCTTTTGGGCTCTTTTACAGCCATTTCACCACCAAGAAGTCTAAAATAAGCAATATGATTTACTCTTTTGTACTCTTTTGTATTTGCAATAAAAACCTCTCCACCCCAAATATTTCCATCATCTCCATAACCTGTACCATCAAAAGCGATTCCTAAAACATCTTTTTGAAGATTATATTCAGCCATAGTTGAAAGTATATGAGCATAATGATGTTGAATTTGAATCAATTCTATATTTGGATTTATCTCTTTTAGTTTAAAAGCAAACTTTGTTGACTCATAATTTGGATGTTTATCACAAACAATAATATCAGGTTCAAAGTCATAAAATCTTTTGAAAGTATTTATAGTTCTTTCAAAATATTCAACAGATTCTATAGAGTATAAATCACCAATATGAGGTGATAAAATTAAATTATTTTCAAAGGCCAAAGATATAGTAGATTTTTGATTTGCTCCAAGTGCTAAAATTTTTTTATTAATAGTTTTTTCTAGTTTCAAAGATGTAGGAGCATATCCTCTGGCATTTCTAAGCTTAATATTATAATTATCTACAATTTGTATAACTGAATCATCACATGCATTAAGTATATCTCTATTAAAATCAAGAACATAATCAACAATTAAAGATAATTTATTTAAAACCTCATCTTTAGT
>JAHIWE010000025.1 GCA_018816105.1 bacterium
AGCTTTATTTGCATGGTTAGATTTAGAACGTCAAGTAAAAATAGAAGGAAATGTTGAAAAAATATCTACTAGTGATTCTTTAAAATATTTTTTATCAAGACCAAAAGGTAGTCAAATAGGAGCTTGGGTTTCACATCAAAGTGAAATAATAAGTTCAAGAAGTTTATTAGAGCAAAAATTTGATGAGATGAAAAAAAAGTTTTTAAAAGGTGAAGTTCCTTTTCCATCATTTTGGGGTGGATATGCAATAAAACCTATACGCATAGAATTTTGGCAAGGTGGACAAGATAGACTTCATGATAGATTTTTATATGAACTTCAAGAAGATAATACTTGGGTTATATCAAGATTAGCACCATAGAGTATTACAAATTGAAATATTTTTCCAATTATTCCAAATTTTTTAGTAAAATTTATTTATAAAAAGTTTGGAGTTTAATATGATATTAGGAAAATGTCCATATTGCAAAGCAAATGTATTGGCAATCAAAAGTACTGCAAATGGTAAAAAAGTAACTTTATACACTTGTGAAAATGCAAAAAAAGAGTATGATGAGAGTGAACAATTTGTTTTTACATCAGATTCAACTTGTACATTTAGAGTATATTCAAATGTATTTTTAAGATGGAATAAAAGAAGCTTTTCAAAATATGAAATGAAAAAATTACTAGAAGATGAACAAGTAATAGTAAGACTTCATGGTAGACGAGGAACTAGTGAATATTTTAAATATGTAATTGCAGATAAAGAGTATGGAGTTTCAATTCTTTGGGATGAAGAGGTTCCTAAGAGTGTTGAAGAACACTCTTAAAAAATTAATCTCTTCTTGAAGTTGTTTCTAATAAGTGAAATCCAAAATCAGTTTTAACTGGACCATGAACTACATTTATTTCTTCATTAAATACTACCGCATCAAACTCAGGAACCATTTGTCCTTCGAAAAATGTACCTAAATCTCCACCATTAGATCCTGATGGACATGATGAATATTCTTTTGCAATATCTTCAAATTTTTCACCGTTTGTTATTTTTTCTTTTAATTGTAAACATAATTCTTCACTATCAACTAATAAATGTCTAGCTGTTGCACTTTTCATCATTTAACCTTTGTATATTTTTTATTCAGTGGAATTCTAGCATAAGCAGTTGATTACTTTCTTAATCAGAAAAATTCGATTGCATTTTTACCTTGTTTTTTTGCAACATACATAGCTGTGTCTGCTTGTTTTATTATATCCTTAACACTTACAGAAGCGTCATTAAACAAGGTTATACCGATACTTGGAGTTGAAATATTCTTATATCCATTAATATATTTAATATCATTTAATACTTCTTGTATTTTTTTAGCTAAAACATCAATATTTATTCGTGCTTCATTATTCGTAGTTCCAATATTATCAGCTAATATAATAAATTCATCTCCTCCAATTCTAGAAACAGTATCTTCATCTCTAACTACTTCTTTTAATTTTTTAGCAACAGTAACTAATAAAGCATCACCAATATCATGACCCAAAGTATCATTAACTTCTTTAAAATTATCCAAATCAATAAATATTATTCCACCAACAATCTTATGTCTTACAACTTTTGTAATAGCATGTTCAATTCTATCTAAAAGTAATAATCTATTAGGAAGTCCTGTTAGATTATCATGAGTTGCTTGATATTCTAAAACTTGTTGCCTATCTTTTTGTTCACTAATATCAGTATATTGCGCAATATAATTTGTAACATTATTGTTTTTATCTTTGATTGCTGTAATTGTAACTCTAAGAGGTATTAATTCTCCATTAAATTTAGTATTATAAAGCTCTCCTCTCCAAGAATTATTTTGGATAAGTTCTTTCCATAAATTATCATAAAAATCTCTTTTTTGATGTAATGATTTAAAGGTTCTAGGATTTTTCCCAATTAAATCTTCTTTTTCAACTCCCATTACTTCACAAAAAGCTGAATTTACATTTATAATTCTTACTTCCTCATCTGTAATTAGCATTGGTTCACTTGATTCAAAAGCAAAAGAGGCAATTTTTAACTCTTTTTCTTGCTTTAATCTTATTTCTTCATAATCAAATTTTTCTAAAGTGTGTGATAAATCATTTACTAATTTATTAAATAATATTTCTATTTCATAATCAAAAAATTTATTCTCATTAGAATATATTACAAAAATTGAAACCATTTTATCAAACTTTTTAATTGGAAATGCGGCAGCTGATTTAATATTAAATTTCTTTGCATATTTAAAGAAAACTGAGATATTTGTATCTTCAAAAGATTCAACAATAATATTTGATTCTAAGTTTATTGCTTCAGTTAGTAGATTATCACTATTAGATTCTTTAAACTCTTCTAATCTTGAAAATAACAAATCTTTTAACGTTCCATTTTGAGCATATATTTCTGCATTTTTTATATCATTAAAAGTTTTTCCTTCTATATCATAAATAAAACTAAATACCATACTTGAATGCTTAGATATTATGTCATGAAGATGTGAATATAATTCTTTTTTTGTATTATTATTTAGTAAATATTTATTAGTATTACTTAACAATTCATAAACTCTTTTTTGCTTCTCAATCTTTTCAAAACTTTTTTGTTGTCTAAAAACAATATTTTTTAAAACAAAAAGTAAACTAATTAATGTCATAAAAGTTATAAGTAAAAATACCAAACTAAGATTTTGCTCAATAAAAGCTTTTTTCTGAATTTCTTCTGATATTTTTTCTAAATCAATAATAATTTTATTAAAAATATCATCTAAATAGTTTATTTTTCTTGTGGATAAATCCCACCATTGCATTAAATCAACATTTTTTGTTTCAATATTTTTTTCTAAATTTTTTCTAATATTATCTATTTCGTTAGATAATTCAATAGGTAAATAATCATTATATGAAGAGAAAAATTTAATTGTAGTATTTTTATTAAAATAGTGGAAATTTTCGGATTGAACAGTTTGTGTTATTAATAACTCTTCACTCATTTTTTTATCTAAAGAGCCCTTCATTAAAGAATAAGAAATCAAAGCTCTTTCAATTCCTATATATTCTTTAAAGATTAAAAAATGATATATATTTGAGAATTCATTATTAAAATCTAATGCAGATTTTACAGATCTTATAGATAATATAGAATCTAAGAGAAAATCATTTATTTTTGTGTACTCTGATATAACTTCCAAAGGACTTATATCAAAACTTTCTATTCTTAAACGAATTGTATTTAGATTATAAAACTCTTTTTGAATAAGTTTAATTGTATATTCTAAATTTTGATTTAATGCAACTTTTGATGTGTAAATATCAACATAGTTTAAATATTTCTCAAAATTTTTACTTGTATTATTTCTTTGTTCTTTTAATTTTTCATCAAATTCTTTTGATTTACCATATATTGTAGATAAGCCTCTTTCTGTTTGTAAAGAATGAATTAATCTTTCTGAAACTTTCATATACTCTAAATTGTAATTTGTTTTGTATATTTCATCTAAAAATTTTATTTTATCATAAACTAAAACTGAACTAAAGTATAAAATTCCCAAAGCAGGTAGCGTAAATACTAATATTATTTTTAAAAATAATGGGTTTTTAAACATCTTATTCTCCTGACTTTAGATAGTTATTTATTATATACTTATTTTAACCAATTAAACATAATAAAGGCAAATAGAAAGAATATTTAACTCTTATTTCTCATAAATTCTGTAATATTTACCTTTTATTTTAGATTTTGATAATTTATCTAAAACATAAGTTATTTTTTCTTTATTAATTGCAACATAAGAAGCAAAATCTAAAATATCAATTTTACCAATATCCTCTTTTGAAAGACCAATTCCAGCAGTTAATGCACCTAAAATATCACCAGCTCTAAGTTTATGTTTTTTTCCACCATTTATAAAAATTGTTCTTTGAGGTGAATCAATTTTATATGATAAATCATCTTCTATATTTGAAATATTTTCTTCTTTTATATCTGTAAAAACTTCTTTAATTGCAAATACTCTATCCATATCATTATGTGTATATAAAGAGATTGCTAAACCACCTTTTCCAGCACGTGCCGTTCTTCCAATTCTGTGAGTATGGATTTTTTCATCAAGTGATAAATCATAGTTTATTACTAAATCAACATCATCAATATGCAAACCACGTGATGCAACATCAGTTGCAATTAAAACTGGATATGATTTATTTGAAAACAGAATTATTGTTTCATCTCTTTCTTTTTGTTCTAAATCAGAATGAAGGGTTAAAACATCTAATCCTAAATCATATAAATCATTTGCTAATTGGTCACATTTTATTTTCATATTACAAAAAATTAAAATTGATTTAGCTTTATTAGAAGAAATAAGTGCAGGAATTAATGCTGTTTTACTATCTTCATTAACTTCATAAAATTTTTGCTCTATATGAACTTTTTCTTCATTTTCAACTTTTACAATTTTTGGATTTATTAAAACATTTGAAGCTAATTTCTCAATGTTTTTTTCAAAAGTTGCTGAGAATAAAAGAGTTTGTCTCTTTTTTGGTAATGAATTAATTATTTCCATAATATCATCATAAAATCCCATATCAAGCATTTTATCAGCTTCATCTAAAACCAATGAATTTATATTTTGCAAATCTATATTATTTTGTTGAATATGTTTTAATACACGTCCTGGAGTTCCCACAATTATATGAGCTTGATGACTTAATGATAAAACTTGGGGTTTAAAAGGAGTTCCACCACATAAAGTTAGAACTTTAATATTATGAATATGACGAGAAAGTTTTCTAATTTCCAATGCTATTTGATTTGCAAGCTCTCTAGTTGGTGCTAAAATCAAAGTTTGAATTCTAAACTCTTTTATATTTAATTTATTTATTATTGGAATACAAAAAGCAACAGTTTTACCAGAACCTGTCTTTGCTTGTGCAATTAAGTCACTATTATTTAAACTTAATGGTAAACTTTTTTCTTGAATTGCTGTTAATTTTGTATAACCTAATGAGTCTAAATTTGTTAAAAATTCTTTTGATAAATTCAATTGTGAGAAGTTTTCGATTAAAATGGGAAAGCCTTTATAATTTTTTACTTATTATAGCTAAACTATAAAGTACTTTCTTTTTTTAGTTATTATTTTTTTTCAATTCTTTTAAAAAGATAAGAAATACTTAAAAATATCACTAGAACAATTCCAAGACCTATGTATTTAAAATCATCACTTATACTTAAAATATATTCACCTGCAGAATAACTAGCATATCCAACCACACAAGCCCAAAGAATAGTTGCAAATACATTAAAAAATGCAAATTTAGCAGCTGAATATTTTGTAATTCCCATGGCAAGTGGAATTAAAGTTTTTATTCCGTAAATATATTTTTGAATAAAAACTACAAATGATCCATATCTTCTCATCATAAGATGTGCAAGAGCTATTTTTCTTCCATATTTTTTCATCATATCTTTTGCATAATTTTTATTTTTTCTAGCTAGAAAAAATAAAAACTGGTCACCTAAAAAGTTTGATACACCTGCTACTAAAATAGAGATATAAATATTCAAATCTCCTGCATATGATAATACTCCTGCAAAAACAAGCCCTACAAAACCTCCACCAAAAGAGTATAAAAATAGTGCTAAATATCCCCAGTCTTGAATTAGTTGTTCCATAAATTTAAGCCTTTATTCCAAAAAAATCTAATGCTTCAATAACATCATCATCTTCAAGATCTAAAATACCTTCTGAAATATTTTGTTTTGCTTTATTTATAATATACTCTTTTACTTTTTCTTTTGTATCTTCTACATTTTCAACAATCACAAAACCACTAAATTGGATTTCATTATCATAACAAAGTAAAACACCTTCACAAGATTCTTCAATAAATTCACTAATTTCTCTATAATTTATCTCTAAAGCACTTGCATTCCAACCATAATCTTCAAGAGTTTTATCTTCAAACATTTCAACACCATCACTTTGGTGATCAAAATAAAGCATATTCTCTTTATTCATATCAATTATATTTTGCCAATTTGAAACTGGTTTAATTTTACAAATAGTTCCCACTATTGAGGGTTTATAATCAGTAAATAGTGTAGAAGCAATTGTCTTTGCATCAAGCATTGACGACATTTGTTTAAAATTGATATTTTTATAAATTACTGCTTTTTTCTTTACATCATTTTCATTATTGTAAATTTTTCCATCAACATCGATTATTATCGGTGCTTTTGAAGCATATAAATTTAAAATTTGTGTTATATCAATATTAAGTTCTAAATCTTTTATATTTATTTTTTTCATTTTAATATATTCCTATCATTTAAGATACGCGATTCTAGCAAAATCTATATTAAATATTCAGTTATAAAGATATTTTCTGTATTAAAAAATTATTTTTATTTTTCAAATACTTTAATTTTATGAATATTAAAGAATATTGCTATATAATCGTACACATATTTATTAAAAAAAGGGTTACTTTTTGTTATTTAAAAATTTTGTGTCTTATTTTTTTAGAAAATCAAATACTAAAACTCTTTTTTTAGTGGATATATTATACATGAAAGACATAAATGCAATTTACAACTTTACAAATGGTGACTATATAATTGTCCAACTTAATAATATTCTAAAAAATAAAACAAAAAATTCTATAAAAAAATTTTTAAATCGTAATATCTATATCAAAATAAAAAATTCTCATGCTGATGTTTTCAAAATATTAATTTATGATGATTTATCAATGGAAGAAATTATAAAAATTAAAAACTTAATCTATGAAAACGTGGTCTCAAATGATTTTAAGTTATTAAATAGAAACTCATTAATAAATATTGATATAACTATTGGCTGCTCAAAGAGTGCTGATAATCAAATTAAAATTTATGCTGAAAAAGCCTTACATAATGCAAAATTAGAATATCTCCACTATATGTACTACGATTCTTTTCTATATAAAAACGAATTTAAAAATGAAAATTTACTTGATGCTTTAAATTATAGCATCGAAAATAATCTAGTTGAACCCTATTTTCAAGCAATTATGGATAATACTACTAATAAAATTGTTAAATATGAAGCATTAATGAGAATATTTGATAAAGATGGAAATATGATTATGCCTAATGTTTTTATTCATAAAGCAAAAAAATATAGACTTTATAATAAACT
>JAHIWE010000026.1 GCA_018816105.1 bacterium
ATTTCTTTTTACCAGTTGCCATGGCAGGATCAATTGCAATGGTTTATTTGTGGTTAGTTGTTCCTTCTTTAATGAAAGAGAGACAAACACCTTTTTCAGATACAAGTCCAAGAATATTCACAGCAAAACTAATGATTCCTGAGGGTTCAATTTCACAAGATCAAGCACTTGATGAATTAATAGCTAAAACAGATGGTATGATGACTGTTTTAAGAATTCATAGAAATAGTACAGATATGTATGTATTACCAAATTCTAAAACTATTATAAAAGCTGAAGATATGCTAGTTGTTGAGGATACTCCTGAAAATTTAAAAAGTTATGAAACTATTTTAGGGGCTGTTTTATATACAAGTTTAGGAGCTGTTGATGAAGATCATCCTTTAATGGATAAAGAGCAACAAATAGCTGAGGTTATAATTTCACAAGGTTCAAGATTAAATAATACTACACTTTCTCAAACTAGATTTTTACAAAGACATAATTTAGTAGCTCTTGCTCTTCATAGAAGCGGTAAAAAAACAGAAACTATTATGAAAGATATGGGTGATATAAATCTAAAAGTTGGAGACGTTTTATTAATACAAGGGAAAAGTGAACATATAAGTGAACTTAAAAAAAATAGAGAATTATTAGTTTTAGATTCAACAACTGATTTAGCCCACTCAAAACAAGCTCCAATTGCCTTTTTTATTATGTTTGGTATTGTGGCTGCTTCTGCTTTGGGAATATTACCAATTGCTATTAGTGCAACACTTGGAGTTTTTTTGATGTTTATGACAAACTGTATAAATTGGAAAGATGCTTCAAATGCATTAAATACTCAAGTTGTTTTAATTGTTGTGGCATCTTTGGCTTTAGGACAAGCCTTGCTTAAAACTGGAGCAGCTTCTTATTTAGCTCATTTATTTATAACAGCAATGCATGGAAGTTCTACAATATTTATGTTAAGTGGGTTAATGTTACTAATGGCAATTATGACAAATATAGTATCAAATAACGCAGCAGCAGTTATAGGAACACCAATAGCAATAGGAATAGCTCAACAGTTAAACTTACCTGCAGAGCCTTTTGTATTAGCTGTATTATTTGGTGCAAATATGAGTTATGCAACACCAATGGCATATAAAACAAATCTTTTAGTAATGACAGCAGGTGGTTATACTTTTAATGACTTCTTAAAAGTTGGGATTCCCTTGACTATGATTATGTGGGCATCACTTACTTGGCTGTTGATGCTGTTCTATAATTTATAAAATTTAAAAAATATAGGAAAAAAAATGAAAAAACTCTTATTTATACTATTAACAAGTATTTGTCTTATTTCAAATATTGCATATGCAGATAATAAACAAATAGATAAAGCTTATCATATTAAACAAAGTGATATTCAAGTTTTAGGTGTAGGAAAAGTTATCAAGGTTTTAAAAGATGACACAAAAGGAAGTCAACATCAAAGATTTTTAATAAAACTTCCTTCAAATCTAACTATTTTAATAGCTCATAATATTGACTTAGCTCCTCGAGTTGCTAATTTAAAAGCAGGGGATACAATAGAATTTTATGGAGAGTATGAGTGGAATAATAAAGGTGGAGTTGTTCACTGGACACATCATGACCCAAGAAAAAAACATAAAGATGGTTGGCTAAAACATAATGGAGTAAAATATCAATGATTGAAGAAAAAGTAAAAGAAAAGATATATCTAATTCCAGGTCTTATGACTGATGAAAGACTTTGGAGTAGGTTAAAACCTTTTTTGCAAAATGAGTATGAATTGGTTCATGTTCCGATTCCACATACAGAGGATTTTGATGAAATCATAGATATTTTATTTAATCTTTTTGAAGAAGAAAAAGTAAATCTTTTAGGTTTTTCTCTAGGAGGGTATATAGCTTCTTATTTTGCAATAACTTACCCAAATAGAGTAAATAGACTCTTTACAGTGGCTTCAACGCCGGGGTCTTCAAATGAAGCTGAAATTGAAAGAAGAAAAGAAAAATTTGCAATAATAGAAAAAGAAGGCTTTGTAGGTTTATCTTATGAAAAAACAGTTTCCCTTGTGGAAGAGCAAAATCAAAATGATCTGGAGTTAATCAAAATTATTCAAGATATGTTTATGGATTTGGGAAAAGAGACTTTTATTACTCAACTTACAAGCACTTTTTATAGGAAAGATTTATATGAAGAGCTAATTAATATGTCTATTCCTATTTGGTTTTATTATAGTATTAATGATAGGCTCTTAAATCAACAATCAATCAAAAGATTACTTGAAACAAAGCATAATATAAAACTTATCTCAAGGGAAGGCACAAGCCATAATATTCCCTTGGAAGTTCCTCAACTTTTGAGTAATGAAATACGAAAATGGATGAAGGTTTAAATTTTAAATCCCAAATGTTTCTTTGATTTTTTGTTCAAAATCTTTATCACTAAGCTCTTTTCTTAGTGGTACAAAAGTTTCTGCCTCAACTCCTACTGGAATTAAAATATCACTATTTTCATCTTCAATAATATTTTTTACAGCATTAGCTATTGGTTGTGGATTTGGACCTTCATTTATAGCTTTTGCAACAATTGGTACAAAATGAGCTACTAAATCTTTGTAAGGTGAGTTTTCACTTGTAGTTTGTGCATTTGCTACTAAACCATTTTTTACAAAATTTGTACCAAATAATCCTGATTGAATAGAATGAACTCTAATATTAAAAGGTGCTACTTCAAATCTTAGTGAATCTACAATACCTTCAACTGCGTATTTAGAAGCATTATAATGTGCAAGTAATGGCAATCCCATTTTTCCTAAGAAAGAAGATATATTTATAATAACTCCTTGTTTAGCTTCTCTCATATAAGGTAATACTTCTCTAGTAGTTTTAATAAGTCCAAAAACATTTACATCAAATTGATTAAACATTTCTTCGTCTGTTCCTTCTTCAACAGTTGCTAATAAACCATATCCAGCATTGTTAACTAATACGTCAATTTTCCCTTCTTTTTGGATAATTGAATTTACAGCATCCTTAATAGTTTGTGTTTTTGTCACATCTAAATATATATTGTTTATATTTTCAGTATCTGAGTTTATATTTTCTTTATTTCTAGTTCCTGCATAAACTATATAACCATTAGATGCTAAATAACTAGCTGTTAACTCACCCATTCCTGAAGTTGCACCTGTAATTAATACTATTTTATTATTTGACATGATTTTCCTTTAAATTCTTTATTTTTATAATAACTAAATTGAAAAATAATAAAATTGTGATATATCAAGTTTTAACTACTTTTCAAAAATCTCTTCAACTTTTTCTAACTCTACAATAGGTGGATTTGGAAGCTCTGGAAATGCTTTTTGAACTATTGAAGTTACCCATTGAGGATAGATTCTAAAGTTTAGTTTTACACTTACTTTTAGGGGATAATTTAGATTTTTTTCCAAATCATAACTTTCTACCCTTCTTGTTTTTGCAGGAATTCGTGTATCACTTAAAAGCTTTTCATACTTCCAAAATAGCAATCCTACTGGATTTCCATCCTTATCAGCAAATACTTTCATAAAAGGTCTTGCATCAGCTTGTAAATTGCCATTAATATCAAGTTTTCCACTTGAAAATACTATTTTATCATTTGCATTTTTTATTGTAATATCAAGCCATAATTCTCTAAAATCTGCAACTCCTGTTGGTAAGTGATGACCGGCTCCCACATTTTCAACTCCCACATGAACTTGATTATTTTTTATGTTTACATCTAGTTTTGCTGAAGTTCTTAATAGTTGAAGTATTTGATCTTCATTTTCTTTATCTTTTAATCCTGCTAAAAAATGATTTGAACCTGCAAAATAGTGAACTTTTATATCTTTTTTTACAGCTCCACCATCTGTTGAAACTCCTTGAAGTGGTGAAAACTTATCTTTTAAATATGTCATATGACAATCTATACAAGATTTGTTTTTTGTTTTATCTTTTTTATTGTTATAAGGTGATTCTTCCCACTCCTTAAAAGTTGATACTATTTGTTTATTTGTCGTGGGTGAAGTTTCATCATGACATGAAGCACAATATTTACTATCTTTATACAAAGGTTTCATATAACTTTCTTTATGAACATTTGGTTTTGCATTTATAAATTTGTGCCCTAAAAATTCTCCTAAAGTTGATTCATCATCTTCAAAGGGATATTTTTTTCTATCTGTAAGATTTAGAGTATATGAAGCATTTCCCTCACTTGTAGCATCAGTAATTCTATGACAAGTTAAACATGAAACTCCCTCTTCAAGTCTTGTATTCCCATGCTTTTCATAAGTTTTAACTAATGTTTTTGCATTTTGTTCAAATAGTGTATTTGCTAAAAAGTTATCATCCATCGCATGACTTGTTCTTGTAAGTCCAGTTGTTAGAGCACTTGGATTATGACATCCCATACACCATTTTTTAAAATCATTTCCTTCAACTTCACCTGCAATTGACTCCATCACCATATAATAAGGATTTGATTCAACTAAATTTTTATGATTTGAATTTGCCCATTGATTAAAAATTTCACTATGGCAAGATTTACATTTTGTTGAATTTGTCCAGTCTTGATTATGATAATTTACATCTTTTTGTGTTTTTAGGTTTAATAACTTATTTTCCACTTTTGTATCAGAACTATATGTGGGAACTGTATTTGTAAAAGAAAAAGCTAAAAATAAAGCAATAACTGATATTTTTTGTTTAGGTTTTTTTGTATGGTAAAAAAGAAAAAATAGTAATACAAAAGAACCATATAAATGGGTATTAAAGCTATAAAGTCCAATAATATCACCACCCGTATTTCCAATAAAAAACAGATAAAAACCACTTAAAACTATAAGCAATAGAATAAAACCTAAAACCCATCCTATGATGCTATTTACCTTTTTTACAATTATATATTTATAAGCGTGTCTGTTTACAAAAGGAATAATATAAAAAATACAAAGAAAAATAGAAGCAAAAACATGAACTACTGAGATGATTTTTAGCTTATCCCATGAAATATTTAATATATCCATTTGTAAAATACCACTTAAAAATATTAAAAGAATCAATACTTTTATATTTAATATTTTCATTTATTAGCCTTTGTATTTTTTGCTTCATTTGTATAATCTACAATATTACCTTCTAGTGTTTTTAAAAACTCTACAATTTCATCAATTTGCTGATTTGATAGATTTAATCCAACTTGATGTCTTCCCATTATTTCTACAGCTTCTCTTATTTTATCAACAGAGCCATTATGAAAATAGGGTGAAGTTTTTGTTACATTTCTTAAAATTGGAACTCTAAAAAACTGAGTATTAGCTCGGCCTTTATATCCTCCTTTATTTTCAAAAGGAAAGGTATCATCAATTATTTCAAAATCAGGAGGAGAGCCTAAATTAGGTCTTAAATCATGAATTCCAGCAAAGTGTCTTAATGGAAACCTTTGAACACTTTGTCCTCCAACACTCATTCCTGTATGACAACCACTACATCCAAAATTCATAAAATTTACTAAACCTCTTTTGGCTGTTGCTGAAATAGCACTATTATCTCCTTCTAAAAACTCATCAAAAGAACTTCTTGTAAGTAAGGTTTTTATGTAAACAGCTATTGCTTTTTGGATATTTATAAAACTTAGACTATTTTCTTCTTTGAAAACAGTATTAAAGCTATTTATATATTTTTCATCTTCTAATAGTTTTTTAATTAAGTCATCCTCTTTTATATTCATTTTATGAGGTGCTTGTATTGAGTTACTAATTTGTTCTTCTAAAGTTTTTACTTCACCACTCCAAGTGAACTGTTTTGCTAAAGAAGAGTTTAAAATAGTCATAGTATTTAGATGATATGGATTTGTAGCGCCTTTATAACCAATTGCAGTTGATAATCTATCTGTTCCACTTTCATCGCTTAGGTGGCAAACTACACAGTTATTTGCATTTTTCATATCATTAGGCTGTTTTTTTGAGGTAATTGCATTTAAAATAACTTTTTTTTCATTTTGATTTTTACTAATCATATGACATGTTGAGCAGCTAATAGTATCATCTAAAGATAATTTTGTATCGAAGAATAGCTCTTTCCCTAAAGCTATTTTTTCATGGTTTAAAGGATTGTTTTCATCATTTGCTATTTTTAATAACTCTTCATAGGTATTAGGAATTGGCTTTAAACCTTTTGATTGTGCAGTGGCTCGTAGTTGTTCATCTTTGTATGTTTTGAAATTTCTTTCTTTTGTAAGATTTGGAAGTGATAGTAAAAATGATATGAAAATAAAAGCTACAATAATAACTTGTAAAAATGATTTCATTTTATTCCTAATTTTTGTTTTGTGTAATATTTACATCATAACAAAATTAGAAATAATAAAAATTGTAAAAAATCAATTTTTTAAAGAAAAATTAAATTTTTCTAAAAAACAAATAAAAAGAAGTAGATACAAACTCCCATAATAGAGCTAATACTCAAAGCTATAAAAATAGCTTTTCCTATTTTTTTATGCAAAGTTGTATTTAGAGTATTAGTTTTATATTGTTTATAAGATGAGATAAATAAAAATAGCCATCCCCCAACTGCTGCTATTGCTATTAGAATATGAATTATTAGAAAAACTAACATAAAATCATATGAGATATTACTATATTTTGAATACTCTATGAATCCTCCTGAAATTCTAATACCTATTTCAAATATTACAACTATAAACAAAGTAACACTCAAAATCACAGCTTGTGAAATAAAGTGTTTTTTGTACTGTTTTTTTATTGCAAAAAATATACTAAAAGCTAGTAAAAATGGCAATACTGCAAAATAAACAGTTGCTAAATCCAAATAAAAAGGAGCCTCTGTTCCTAAAAATCCCTTTGAAAAAAACATTTATTTTAGTTTTTTAGGAGGTGATTTCATAATAATTTTTTCAATTAAAATAAAACCAAATGGAATTAATGAATAAACAAATAATTGAAACCCTAAAAACTTCCATTTATATTTATTCATAGCCATAACTAAAGCTAAGAAAAATAGTATAAATAATACTCCATGTCCCATTCCCACAACTTTTACAGCCATTGGGTAATCAAACATATATTTTAATGGCATAGCAATAAATACTAATAACAAATAAGATAGACCTTCTATAAATGAAATCAGTCTAAATCTTGAAAATGTGTCGTTCAACATAATTATCCTTTAAATAAAAATTTGAGTATATAAAAGTTTGGTTTATGAAAAGTTAATATAGAATATTTTTATGAATACAAATAAAATAATCTTTGCACTTTTGATGCTCTATATCCTTGCTGATGTAGTAAAAACATACTTTTTTTAGTTTATTAAATTAAATAAAATATCACTAAGAATTTTATTTTTCATCTTTTAATTTTTTTGTTTTTGTGCTACAATCCCCAATGAAAAACATTATACTTACTACATTAAACTCAAGATATTCTCACACCTCTTTAGGATTGAGATATTTAATAGCAAATTTAAAAGAATTAAAACCCCAAGCTGAAATTTTAGAGTTTGTAATAAACTCATCGGTTCAAACAATAGCAGAACAAATACTAGATAAAAAACCAAAGATTATTGGAATCGCTGTTTATATTTGGAATGCTTTTGATGTAGGTGAACTTGTAAAAATAATAAAAAAAGTATCTCCTGAAACTATAGTTGTTTTAGGTGGACCTGAGGTTAGTTATACTCCTTTACGAGTAAACTTTGATACGGCTGATTATATAATTAGCGGAGAGGGTGAAGATAGTTTTTATACTCTTTGTAAAGAGTTATTAGATGGAACTTGTACTCAAAATAGAGTTATTTACTCTCCTAAAGTTGAGTTTGACAAAATTGCACTTCCTTATGATGATTACACAGATTTTGATATAGCAAATAGGCATGTATACGTGGAAAATGCACGTGGTTGCCCTTTTGAGTGTGAGTTTTGTTTATCTTCAATAGAAACAAAAATGAGATATTTACCAATTGAGATTTTTTTAGATGAAATTGATAAATTATGGAATAGAGGTGCTAGAAACTTCAAATTTATTGATAGAACCTTTAATATCAAAATATCTTATGCCAAAGCTATTTTAAACTATTTTCTAGCTAAAGAAGAAGAGTATTTCTTACACTTTGAAGTAATTCCCGATAATTTTCCTGAAGAGTTAAGGGAATTAATTAAACAGTTTAAAGCTGGTTGTTTACAACTTGAAGTTGGAATTCAAACTTTAAATTTAGATGTTGCACAGCAAATTAGGAGAAATCTAAAAATAGATAAAATCAAAGATAATTTAAAATTCTTATCTACTGAAACACACGCTCATATGCATATAGATTTGATTATTGGACTTCCAAGTGAAAGTATAGAAAGCTTTGGCAGAAATTTAAATCAACTTTATACTCTTTCAACTGGTGAAATTCAAGTTGGAATATTAAAAAAACTATCAGGAACTACTCTTGATAGACATGATAAGGTTTATGGAATGGTTTATAATGACGCTCCACCTTATGATATTTTGAAAAATGATTTAATTAGTTTTGAACTAATGCAAGAGATGAAAAGATTTGCTAGATTTTGGGATATTGTTTATAATAGTGGTAATTTTCAAAAATCTACAGCCTTACTTTTTAGTGATGGAAAAGTTTTTGAAAATTTTTATGATTTTAGTAAGTGGCTTTATAAAAGAAGCGAATCTACTTATAAGATTTCTCTTGATAGAATTGCGGAATTTTTGTTTGAATATCTAAGCATTTCACATGATAAAGAGTTAATTGCAAATACTATTTTGCAAGATGTGATGGGTGTTGGTGGAAGAAAAATACCACCATTCTTGAAAAAAATAATACCTGCTGATTATGATTTCGCACAAAAAGAAGTTTCAAAAGCAAATAAAAGACAGCAATTAAGGAAAGAATAGTGAGTAAAATAGTTGTTAGCAAGATATGTATTTTAGCAGTTCTTGCATCTACATCTTACGCTTTAGATGTTGATAAACATTTAGAGTTATCATATGTACAAACAAGTGGAAATTCAAATACAAGTACTTTTTCTACAAAACTTGAAGCATCAACAGCTTTAAGTGAGAGAAGTAACTTTAGAGCAAAAGGTAATATTTTATATAGTGAAAACAATAATAATAGCTCTGCAAATAAGTATGATATTGAATTAGATTATAATTATATGTTAAGTGATAAAATTTATTCATATTATGGAGTAAATTATTTAAAAGATCAATTCTCAGATTATGATTATAGAATAAATACAGGACCAGGACTTGGTTATAAGTTATTAGATAGCAAAGAGCAAACTATTGACTTACAAGGTGGTTTGGACTATGCAATTGATCAATATAGCACTGG
The DNA here is from genome assembly GCA_018816105.1 of bacterium. Classification (GTDB taxonomy): domain Bacteria; phylum Campylobacterota; class Campylobacteria; order Campylobacterales; family Arcobacteraceae; genus Aliarcobacter. Next base: position 9,375 of record JAHIWE010000026.1, read on the forward strand.
AATCAAAGATGAGTATGTAGCTACTAGAGCTGAAGTAAACTATAGATATAGAATTAATGATAATTTAAAAATCAAGCAAATGCTTAATTATTTAGTATCTATTGAAGATAATGATAAATATTTTATGGCAAGTGATACATCTTTAAGTGTAAAAATGACGGATAATTTATCATTGGGTGTTAGTTATAGAATTGATTATGTAAATCAAACTTCAAAAGAACATGCAGATAGAAAGCTTTTAACTTCTTTAATTGTAGATTTCTAAAAAAGTATAAAGCTTGAAAACTAAACTGTTTTACAGTTTAGTTTTTTTTGAATTTGTCAAAAATAGGTGTAAAAATAGGAAGAATTTTTACAGTTGCTAATCCCACAATTCCTCCAAGTATAATCTCACTTAAAAAACCTCCTAATGGAATAGCTTTTATAATATTATCCATAAAGTGTAAGACATGAGTTTCGTGAGCAACAATTCCTCCCCCAACAGCTAACATGGCAATTGTTCCTAAAATTCCAATACCTTTTATAATCCATGGCATTGAATTTACAAAAGCACTTCCTATTGTTTTTGATATTTTACTTTTCTTTTCTTGTAAATAAAAGCCAATATCATCAAGTTTTATAATTAAAGCTACAATTCCATATACAAAAACTGTTGTTAATATCCCTACAATTGATAAAACAGATAATTTTGTTAAAAATGGTGTATTTTCTATAAGACTTAAACTTATAACTATAATTTCAAATGATAAAATAAAATCTGTTTTTATTGCGCTTTTTACTTTTTCATCTTCTAATTTTTCACTTGAAAGCTCTTTTATTGTCTCTTTTTCATCTGCTATTTCTTCATGATGTCCCAGCTTTTCTAAAATACTCTCAACACCTTCATATGCTAGGTAAATTCCTCCAATTATTAAAATAGGGGAAATAGCCCAAGGAGCAATAAAACTAAGTAATAAAACTATAGGAATAATGATAAATTTGTTTTTAAAACTTCCCTTTGCAATTTTATAAACAATTGGCAATTCTCTAAGTGCTGCTTTTCTTTTTGCTTCTAAAATAGCTGTTTGTCTTATATGTTCTAACTCTTTTAAAATCTCATTTTGAGATTTTTCATCTAATTTTTGAATATTTTCTTTTAGTTCATCAACAGATTTTGCATTTTTTAACTCTTTTTTCAAAATATCAGAAGTTGTTTCATTTGTAAAATTTGCAATTGCTGCTAAATCATCCACTAAAAGTCCTGATGATTTAATACTTGCAAGTTTTGTATAAGTAGCAATATCATCAAATAAAAGCCCCACATCATCCAGTGAAGTTGCTAGTGATTTAGCAGATGCTGCCATAGTCTTTCCAGCAAGTGAGCTTATATCATCTGTTAAAACTGATAAGTAGCCTAATATTCCAGCCATTAAAAAAATCCTTTAGTATCTTAAATATATTTATTCTTTTGTAATAGGAAGAGTGATTCTAAAAACAGCACCTTCTTTGTCATTTGTAACTTCAATTTTTCCATGCATATTTTTTTCTATAATAATTTTAGACATATAAAGTCCGATTCCTGTTCCTTGATCTTTCCCTTTTGTTGTAAAATATGGTTCAAATATTTTATCTATAATTTCTTCATCTACTCCATTTGCATTATCTTTAATTTTTACTATAAGATTATTAAAAATCTTAGAAATAGTTATTTTTATAGTTGGTTTTTCTATTTTATTTGAAACTAATGCATCCTTTGCATTTGTGATTATATTTAATAATACTTGAGAAAATTCATTTTCAAAATCATAAATTTCCACATCATCAATAATCTCTTTTATTAACTCTATATTATGAAATCTTAGTGTTGAACTTAATATTTCTAGCGTATTATCTATACTATGTTCTATTTTAAACAAAACTTTATTTTTATTTGGTTCAAAAAAATCTCTAAAAGTATCAATAGTATTTGACATTGTTTTTATTATCATTTTTGATTTATCAATTGTTTTATCTAATTCTTCTTGAGTTAAAATGCCACTTTGATAGGTAAAACTAATATTTTGAATAGTTAGACTAAGATTGTTTAATGGTTGTCTCCATTGGTGAGCTATATTATTTATCATCTCTCCAATTTCGGCTGATCTTGATTGGTGGATTAATATTTCTTCTTGAGCTTTTTGTTTTTTGATTTCATCTTTAATTTTTTGTTCTAGTTGTTTATTTAACTTTTGGTGGTAATAAATATAAAAGTAAAAAATAAAAAATAAAAATAAAACAAATACTGATACTGTAGCATTAAACAAAACTATTTGTTTTTTACCTTGTGTGTATATTTCTCTATAATTATCAAATTGTAGAACAACGAGGTTTTTATTATTAATATTTAATGAGATAATATTTGACAAAATATTTTTATCATACTCAAAATGAACATTAATCTTATCAATAAATTTACTTTTCAAAGTAGCATCTATTTTACTTGGAACTTTATCTATAAACTTTACATCACTTTGATAATCATTACTGAATTTTTCTAATTGAATTTTTTTACCAGTATATAAATAACCTTTTGTTTCACCACTTAAATCAGATCTTAAAATTTGGGATCTTACTAAATAATAGTAGTTGTTTTGGTATTTTATTATTGAGATGTCTTGATTGTCTTTTATTGAATCTACAATAGATTTTGTAAAATCATTTTTATCTTTTATATTAATATCTTTTGTAACTTGAGTATGAATAATTTCATTTTTTGAATTTATAAATATCATGAAATTTAAATTTATATTTTCTAAAGTTGTGGTTGTATCTCTAAAATTTTCATAAATATACTCTTGATTTCCATTTTGTATAAATTCATAAGTATCATCCCAATAACTATAATCTTTTGTTGTAATTTTTATTGTATTAAACCTAGAATCAATATATGTGATTAAAGAAGAGAGAATTTTATTATTTTCTTGTTTTTCTAAAGAAATAAAACTTTTAATAAAGTAGTTAAAGCTCAAATAATTAAACGCAATTATAAAAAAAAATATTACCCCAAAAATAGAAAATTTATTTTTTATAATTTTATTGAACATCTCTGAAACCTTAATTTATCTATTGTATTTAAAAATTATATTGATTATATCTAAAAATTGCTATTTTCTGAATTTTCAAATTTAATACTAAGTTTTATCAAAGCCACTTGATGCTTAATATATAATACATAAAAAAATTAAAGAGAATAAATTGAATAATATTTATAATGTAATTGTAATAGGTGGTGGACCTGCTGGAATAATGGCAAGTATTAGTGCTGCAAAAGAAAATA
>JAHIWE010000005.1 GCA_018816105.1 bacterium
GCTATTTCAATAGCTTTTTTTAATTGAGTTTGAATAGATTTGTAATCTCTATCATTATCAATAAATGTGTTTCTTACAATATATGGCATATCATATTTTTTTGCATATTTTTTAATTACGGATTTTGCACTTGTTCTACTATCTACGAAAATAAAATTATATTTTTTTAATGCTCTAAATAACTTATCAACAGCCTCTTCATTTTCTGTAAACACTGAACCTGTATGATTATTTGTATAAATAGCATTTGGATACCAAGCTCTTAATTGTTTTACTCTTTTTTCAATAGTCTCATAAGAATCTGTAACTCTTAGTGTATCAATTTCTTCACCTTTAAATGCACTTGATGCTTGCATAGGAAAGTGAATCATATGAAAAGGTAAACTTTGAGCAATACTTGCTGAGTCTTTATGAACTTTTGTTGGTGGTAAAAAAGCCATATTTACCGTATATCCTATATTTAATATTTTATCTCTTTGTGCTTTTGTACTTACATCATCGATTAAAATTACAAGTTTTGGCTTATCTTTTTTATTATATGTAAATGTATCTTTTTTTGTAATTATACTTTTTTCATCAATTTTCATTGGTATTTTTTTTATAATTTCTTTTTTTTCTTCTTCGTTAGTATCTTTTTTTAGTAGAGATTCTTTTTTCTTTTCTTCTTTAATTTCTTCTATTTTTTTTAATACTTTTTCATTTTCTTTATTTATAAGTTCTTCATTTTCATTTTTATCAATTATATCTTTTTCAAATTCTTGTGTATATTCTTCAAATTTGTCATGTTTATCAATTGCTTCAGGGGTTTTAACTATTTCATCAAAATATTCATCAGGTTTTTTATCTTCAAATATTTTAATCTCTTCTTCTTTTTTTAGTATTTCACTTTTAGAATTTTGAACTTCTTGATTCTCTTTTTTTATTTCTAAAATATTATTTGTTTTAGGTATTTGTTTAGTATTTTCATTTTTCATTAAAAAATAGCTAAGAGCTGATGCTATAATTGTAATTAAAAATATTAATAGAAAGATTTTTATCAGTCTGTTTTTTTTGACATTAACTGTTTGTTTTTTTTTTGATTTATTTTTTTTTTGATTCATTATTGTAGTTTCATTTAAGGAAGATAAATCTTCCTCAAATTAATTTTTAGTTAGTTTCTGTATTAACAATTTTGTTAGAAGAAATCCAAGGCATCATATCTCTTAATTTAACACCTGTTTGCTCAATTAATGAAGCTTTAGCATTTGCTCTTTCAGCATTCATTCTTGGGTAACCCGCTTGTCCTTCTAAGATGAAGTCTTTTGCAAATCTACCATCTTGAATTTCTTTTAAGATTTCTTTCATTGCAGCTTTTGATTCAGCATTGATAACTCTTTTTCCAGAAACATAATCTCCATACTCAGCAGTATTAGAAATTGAATATCTCATATCAGCTATTCCACCTTGGAACATTAAATCAACGATTAATTTAAGTTCGTGTAAACACTCAAAGTATGCAAGTTCAGGAGCATATCCAGCGTCTGTTAATGTTTCAAATCCAGCTTGAACTAAAGATACAGCTCCACCACATAATACAGCTTGCTCTCCGAAAAGGTCAGTTTCTGTTTCATCTTTGAAAGTTGTTTCAATAATTGCAGTTCTTCCACCACCAATTGCAGAAGCATAAGCTAATGCGATTTCTTTAGTGTTTCCAGCAGGATCTTGGTAAATTGCGATTAAGTCAGGAATCCCTGCACCTTTAACAAATTCACTTCTTACAGTATGTCCTGGAGCTTTTGGCGCAACCATCATTACATTGATGTTTTTAGCTGGAGCAATTCTTCCATAATGAATGTTAAAACCATGTCCAAATGCAACAGTAGCACCATCTTTTAAGTTAGGAGCAATTTCGTTTGCATAGATTTCACCTTGATTTTCATCAGGTAATAAAATCATAACGATATCTGATTCAGCAGTAGCTTCTGCAACTGTTTTAACAGCAAAACCTTTAGCTTCAGCTTTAGCCCATGAAGAACCATTTTTTCTTAAACCAACAACAACTTCAACACCTGAATCTCTTAAGTTTTCAGCGTGTGCGTGACCTTGTGATCCAAAACCAATCATTGCAACTTTTTTTGATTTAATTAAATCAATATTACAATCTTTATCATAGTATACATTTAAACCCATTATTAAACCCTCTAGTATAAAATTTTAGTGATTATACAAAAAAGTATCTAAATGTTAGATAACTTAACAAATTAAAGGGAAGAATACTATTAGTTTAGCTACTATTATGTGATTATTTCAAAAGGATTTAACTTGTTAAAAGAGCTATTTATAAAAATTCAAACAGATTGTAAGACATATTCTAAGTCTGAATTAATTGAAATAGAGAAATTTATTAAAGATGAAATCATAGTAAAAAACGAAGATAATAATTATGAATTAAACTCAAAATACAAAGTAGCTATGGTAAGTGTAGGAAAAAATCTAGTTGTTTTAGAAGACTTAATAAGTGAACATAAAAATATTAAAATTGAGTTTGATGATCTAAATGGTGCTTATGATGGAGATTTAGTATTAGCAAAAAGAGTATTTAATCCAAGAAGCAGAACAAAAGCAAAAATAGTAAAAATTCTTGATGGTAAGAAAAATGATATTTTAGTTTATATAAAAGATAAAGCATTTCATACAATAAAAGAAGATATTACTTTAGAAAATAAAAATGCATTAAAATATAATGAAGGTGATGTTTTACTAGTTGATAATAAATCACTTGAGTTAATAAAAAATTTAGGAAATATTGAAGATCCTAAGATTGATGAATATATTTCTTTATATCTTTATAAAGAAATTTTTAGACTAGATGCTCCTTTAGAAGTTGATGCAAGTATGAATGATCCGAAGCAAAGAGTTGATTTAAGAGATTTATATTTTTGTACTATTGATCCAAATAGTGCAAAAGATCACGATGATGCTATTTATTTTGATAAAAATGAAAATATATTATATGTTGCCATTGCTGATGTTTCATATTTTGTAAAAGAAGGAAGTGCTTTAGATAAACAAGCCTTTTTAAAATCAACATCTATTTATCTTCCACATAAAGTTTTACCAATGCTTCCAGCAGCTCTTAGTGAAGATATGTGTTCTTTAAAAGAAGGTGTTGATAGATACTCTTATGTTTTTAAAATGCATTTAGATTTACAAAATCAAAGTGTAAAAAAAGCAGAACTTTTCGAAGCAATAATTAATTCACATAAAAATTTCTCATATGGAAGAATCGATAGGGTAATTGAAGGACATTTAGACCAATATTCAAAAGTTGAAAAAGAGATTTTTGATTACTTAATTCCTTTATATGAGATCACAAAAAAATTTAGAGCAAAAAGATTACTAAAGGGTTATGATTTTAGAACAAGTGAAAATAGATTAAAACTAAAAAACTCTAATCTTGAATCAATAGATGTTGAAACATCAACAGCATCTCATCAGTTGGTTGAAGAGTGTATGTTATTAGCAAATATAGAAGCTAGTAAAAAAGTAAATACAGTTGGGATTTATAGAATTCACGAAGAACCAGCTTTTAAAGCTATTTCAAAACTTGTGGATGATGTTAATATTCTAGGAGTTAATGTAAAACTTCAAAGTGATGTCCATGATACAATTTTACATATTCAACAAAAAGCAAAAGTATCAATGCTTAGTGCTGAAATCGATGAGCTAATTATTCAGTCTCAAACACAAGCTAAATATTCATCAAAGAATTTAGGACACTTTGGTTTAGGATTTACTTCATATTCACATTTTACATCTCCAATTAGAAGATATTCAGATTTAGTTTTACACAGAATGTTAAAAACTAAACAAACTCCAAAAGATATTGATGATATTTGTTCACATATCTCTTTAAATGAAAGAAAAGTTGATCAACTTGTTTGGGATTTTGAAGATAGAAAATACGCACGTTGGGCAGCACAGCATATAGATGAAGAGATAAAAGTAAAAATAGTTGATACAGATAAAGCGAGAGCTGTTTGTTATGAAAAAATGTTTGGAATGAAAGTGATTTTAGAAAACTATAAGGGTCAAAAACTTTTCACAAAATTAAGAGTAAAAATAAAATCAGCAGATATAGTAACAAAAGTGATTGTTGCAACAGTTAAATATTAACTTGCATAGTAGGGATTAATTTATGTATAAAAATGAATTTGATAATTATTTAAAGCAGAACAAAAGATTTAAAGCATATATGTTTTATGGGCAGTCAATTTTTTTAATTGAACAATATTCTTTAGCAATTGCCCAATCTTTGGGGCAAAGTGATGAAATAGAAAAACTATATTTTGATGATTATAATTTTAAGTATGCAAAAGATAAATTACTTCAATCATCACTTTTTTCATCAAATAATATTTTACTTGTAAAAATAGATAAAAAGATACCAAAAAAAGAAGTAGATGCCTTAATTGAAGCTTGCAATCTTAACCCTGATAGTACTTTGATATTTGCTTGTTTAGGTGACGCTGATTTTAAAACTATGGAAAACAGCTTCACTTTAAAAACAAATTCAGCAGCAGTTAGATTTTTTCAACCAACAGATACTGAAGCAATTAAATTTATTGAATATGAAGCAAAGCAGTTAGGAATCCAATATGAAATATCTGCTTTAAATCATCTGTATTTTATGCATAAAAATGACTTAGCATTATGTGTAAATGATTTAAATAAGCTAGCTATTCTTGATAAAGTGATTACAATAAATCTAATAGATAATAATTGTTTTGGAATAGGAATAGTTAATTTTGAAGATTTTTTACATGACTTATTAAGTGGAAAAGATATTAGTGAAGATTTAAATTTAATTTTAGAAGAGGGAATGAATGAAATATTTTTATTAAATCAAGTTACATCATTTGTTCAACAACTTTTTATGATAAGTTCATACGCAAGAACAATTGGACAGCCAAACCCAAAGGAAATATTGGGATTTGTACCTCCAAAAAATATTTGGGAAAAGAAATCAAAATTAGCAATTAATAAAAAACCAGAGGTTTTTCAAGAGATTTTAGAGTACTTATTAAACATTGAATTGGAGTTTAAAACATCAAAGATTGATAATCAAAGTTTATATCTTCAGGCAAGTCTAAGAAAGTTTACAGTTTTATTTAGATAAAATCTCGAACTTTACAAAAAAAGAAATCCTTGCTGATATTAGGAAATGTAAAGAATACCGGCACAATCTATAAGGAGAATTAATGTCAAAATTAACACATTACGAAACAATGTTCATTTTAAAGCCTACATTAACTGATGAAGAAACTGTAGCGCAAATTGAGAACATCAGAGCTATCATCGAAAAAAACGGTGGAGAAATTGCATCTGCAGATAACGTAGGAACTAGAGAATTAGCTTACGAAATCGAAAAATGTAAAAGAGGTTACTATTATGTAGTATACTTCAGAGGTAATCCATCAGGAATTGCTGAAATCGAAAGAAATTATAGAATGAACGAGAACTTAATCAGATTTATTTTCATCAAATTTGAAAATAAAAAAGAGATTGCTTCTTGGACTAAAATGAGTGACGAAGCAGCTAAAAAAGCTAACAAGTAATTTAATTATTTAGGAACCTTAAGATGTATAATAAAGTAATAATGCTAGGAAATTTAACAAGAGATATTGAATTAAGATATTTGCCTTCTGGTTCTGCAATTGCAAAATCAGCGATCGCATCATCTTACAAATACAAATCTTCAACTGGTGAACAAAAAGATGAAGTTTGTTTTTTAGATTTTAATATCTTTGGAAGATCTGCAGAAGTTGCTAATCAATACTTGAAAAAGGGTTCTAAAGTTCTTTTAGAAGGAAGACTTGTATTTGAACAATGGACTGCTCAAGATGGATCAACAAGAAGTAGACACTCTTTAAGAGTAGATACTATGAAAATGTTAGATTCTAAGGGTGATTCAATGAATGCTGGGGACAACCAAGGTTATAATCCACAAGGATCGTATAATCAACCTGCATCTAATCAATACGATGAACCAAGTTCACAAGATAGCTATGGTGGTATGAATAATCAAGCAAAACCTAGAGTTGAGCAAAGAATACCTGAAATTGATATAGACGAAGACGAAATACCGTTTTAGAAAAGGACATCAAATGGCAGAGAGAAGAAAATACGGAAAAAAATATTGTAAATATACTGAAATGAAAGTTGATTTCATCGATTATAAAAATACAGATTTATTAAAACTATCAATGAGTGAAAGAGGTAAGATTATGCCAAGACGTCTTACTGGTAACTCTAAAAATTCACAAGAAATGGTAGAGAAAGCAATCAAAAGAGCTAGACATATGGCTTTAGTTCCTTACATTGTTGATACTAAAAATATCACTGATTCTGCATACGCAAGATCATTTTACTAAGAATTATTTTTAGTAAATAAAAAGGGAAGAAGTTTTACTTCTTCCCTTTTTTTATGCTTTTAAAATATAAGTATTTTTCAACTTTTTATTCTCTAGAGTATCTTCATTAAACCAAAGCTCTTCATATAATATTTTTGTAATATTTTCAAAGGCACTATTTTCCAATAAATTAGTAAATTGGTATTTAGAGAAATTCTTTTTAAATAATTCACTTTCATTTGTATCTTTTTCTAAATAAACTTTTTCTTTTGTTTTATATTTTGCTAAAAACCAAGCAGATAAAAATTTTGTACTAAAAGTATTTAATAAATTTTTTGAGAATAACTCAAAATGAGAATATTTACTTTCTTCATACTCTTCAATAATAGTTTCTAAAAGTTCTTTTAGAGCATTTAATGGTATGGCATCAAATATAATTCTAGCATTAGCTTCACCAAAAGTGTATAATCCTCCCAGATAAACACGAGCTGTTTTTTCTCTTTTTCCATGTAAATCTGATTTTAATCCAACTAATCCTATATCACTGTGTTCATGTTTTGCACATCCTTTTAAGCAACCTGAGAATCCAACTAGGATATTGTTTTTTTCTATTTTTACTAAAGGTAAGCTTTGAATTTCATCTTTGATATTCCAATAGGCATATGGACAAAAGTCACTTCCTGCACACGCTAGCATGGTTCTATTCCCATTATAATGAACAATTGGAACTTCAGGAGCTTCAAGATTAAATAGATAAATTTGTTGGTCAGTTCCAAGTCTTATTTGTAAATCATCTTTTATTGCCCAAGATGCAATTAGCTGTAGTTCAGAAGCTTCAATTCTTGCAAATAATGAACGATAACAAAAGCTATATTTATTATTTTTTAGTTTTTCAAATTCGTTAAAATTAACTTTTTCTAACAGAGTTATACCTTTTGTTTGCCATTGTTTTTTATAGGCTACTTGTATATACTCTTTCAATTTTTCCATTCCAATTTCTTCTATTAAATGAAATAATCTATTATTGTTTCTATCAAATCTCAAACCATATTTATTGAATACTTCTATAAAGGCAATAAAGAAATCGATTAAATCATCTTTTTGTAAAAAGATATTAGCTTCTTGTGCTATTTGTGTATTTTTACCACCAAGATAAACATTAAAGCCATAAGTATCATCTTTTTTAGCTAAAGCAAAATATAAATCACTTGCAAAAAAAGAGTTTACATTTGCATAAGATCCAGATATTCCAATAGATAATCTTCTTGGTAATAATCCTAGGTATTCTTTATTATTTAATATATAAGCTTGCATTTTTTCAATATATTCATAAACTTCGATAATATTATACTTTCCAATACCATCAAATATATCACTTGTAATATTTCTAATATTATCTCCAAAACTTTGATAACTAGTAATTTCATTATTATTGATTTTAGTAAATACTTCTAATATATTATTTGATTGAAGCCCATGAAGTTGTATTCCAGCTCGTGCTGTTAGTATTATTTGTAAATTGTATTCTTTTGCAATATTTGCAATTAAAAGTAGTGATTTATTAGAAACTCTTCCCCCTGGGAAACGTAGTCTTAGCATAAACTCTTCATCATTTAATTCATTATTATATATACCAAAATCTTGTAAAAAAAATCTATCACTTGATGCTAATTGTTCAAAATCTAAATCTTTTATTTCTTTAAAATAATCGTATGGTTTTTTTGCTTTTTTGAGTTTTTCTCTGAAGTTGAAACATTCAAAATCATCTTCAGTGTTCATTTCAATGTAAGTTAAATCTTGTTTTGACATTAATAACCTTAAACTTAAAAATTTATAACATTTTAACACTAATTTATAAATTTTTTATAGATTTAAGTCAATAAAAAAAGAGACGGGAAAATTTATTTTATAATTTTTCCCAAACAGTACCGTTTACTGTGTCCATTAAAGAGATATCCATTTTACTTAATTCTTCTCTAACAGCATCCGCTGTAGTAAAATCTTTTTCTTTTTTTGCTTCATTTCTTTTTTCAATTAATTCTTCTATTTTGGCTTTCATAGATTCATTTATTCCAAATTGAAAATATTCATAGGCATCGTTATATCCAAATCCTAAAATATCATTGATAAATAAGATATTTGCAAGAACTTCTTTTTTTAGATTTTTATCTTTTGGATTAGAATCTAGTTTATCATTTGCATTACCTATCATCTCATCTATTAAAGAAAGTGCTTTAGAAGTGTTTATATCATCATTTAAAGCATTAAAAATATCTTCAGAAAATTTTTTATTTACGCTTGATGACTCAAGAGCATAAACTCTTTTTTTAATTCTATAAAGTTTGTCTAATCTTTTTTTAGATGATAATAAATCTTCTTCATTAAAATTGAAATTTGCTCGATAGTGTGTAGACATTAAATAAAATCTAATTACTTCACCTGAATATGATTTTAAAACATCTTTTAAGAAAAATGAGTTTCCAAGTGATTTACTCATTTTTTCACCATCAATATTTACAAAACCATTGTGCATCCAATATTTTGCTAATTGTTGATTTGAAGAACATCTTGTTTGTGCTGCTTCATTTTCATGGTGAGGGAAAAGTAAATCTGCACCACCTCCATGAATATCTATTTGAAAATCACCATCTTTATAAGCTAAATGTTTTTCAATCATCGCAGAACACTCAATATGCCAACCTGGTCGTCCAAGACCAAATGGTGCTTCAAAACTTACATCATTTGTTTTAGCGAATTTCCAAAGAGCAAAATCAGAGGGATTTCTTTTTTCAATATTAGCTTCAACTCTAGCTTGTGAATTTTCATCACTTGCCTTATGTGAGATAGAACCATATAAAGAATCTTTTGATGTATCAAAATAAACACTATCACTTGTTTTGTAAGCTAGATCTTTTGACATCAGATTTGAAATCATATCTTTCATACTTTCAAGATTTTCAGTGGCTTTTGGTTCAATTGTGTTGTCTAAGATGTTTAAAGCTTTCATATCAGCTTTATAGGCATTTATATAAGTGTTTGTGATATCTTCTAGAGTTCTATTTGAATCATGCATTTTTTTGATGATTTTATCATCAATATCTGTAAAGTTTTTAGTCATGATTACTTCATAGTTATTGGCTTTTAAAACCCTATGAAGCAAATCAAATGCGATTGCACTTCTAGCATGTCCTAGATGTGAATCGTCATAAACAGTAGGCCCACAAACATAAATCTTAGCAATATTTTCTTTAATAGAAACAAACTCTACTTTTTCTTTTTTTACTGAGTCATAGATGTGTATTTTATTCATTTTATTTAAATAATGCCTCTAAAGATGCTGTATCAGTTGTTCTTTCTTCTTGAGTATTATTATCATTACTTGAAGAAGTTGTATTTAAAGGTGCAATTTCAATTAATTCAAGATCATACTTAGTAAGCATAGATGCAAGTCTAATATTTAATCCAGCTTTTCCAATTGCTTTTGATTTTTGATCACTAGGAATTGTTACTATTGCCTTTCCTTTTTCTCCGTAACTAGGGTGTTTTTCAATTTTTACACTAGTTACAAGTGCTGGTGATAATGCTCTTGAAATAAACATCTCAGGAATTGTAGAAAATTCAACACAATCGATATTTTCTCCATTTAATTGTTTTGAAACAGAACCAATTCTAACACCTTTTACACCAACAACAGCTCCAATTGGATCAATTTGTGGCTCAATAGTTGATAGTGCGATTTTAGATCTGCTTCCAGGAATTCTAGCACTTGCTTCTATAGTTACTTTTTGATCTTTTAATTCAGGTACTTCAAGTATTAAAAGATTTTCTAAAAACTTAGGAGAAGTTCTTGAAATATCAATTAATAAACCATTAGCTTTATCAATATTTACACCTTTTACAACAGCTTTTAAAGTATCTCCAACTTTGAATGTTTCACCTTTAATTCTGCTTTTTCTTTGTAAAATACCTTTTACTTCACCAATTTCGATATAAGTGTTATCTTGTTTATCAATTCTTGTTACTGTTCCAGCTACTGTTTTTCCGATTTTTTCTTTATATTTATTAACAATATTTTCTTCAACAAATCTTTGAAGTCTATATTCAAAATTGCTATGTAAAATTGTTGCTGCATTTCTTCCCATGTTTTCAAATTCTAAATCATAGTTCATGAAATCGCCAATTTCTAAATCAGGATCAATCTCTTTTGCTTCTTCTAATGTAATATAATTTTCATAATTAAGAGCAACTCCTAATTTATTAACTGCATTTGCGTGAAGTCTTTCATCTTCTTCATCTACAACTTCAATTTTTTGAAATAGTTCAAGTTTTTTATTTACTCTATCAATATTTGCATCAAAAGTTAATGTTTCATCTACCATTTTTTGAGCAGTTTTAATTAATGCTTCTTTTAAAGCATTTTCAACATCATCAATTTTGAGACCTTTTTCATATGCAATTGAATCTAAGATATCTATTATTTTATCCATTAATAACCTTTTATTTGTTGACATTGAAATGATTGTTTTGATTTCCAATGTAGTATAGGATATTAGTATAGCTAAAATAGCCTTTTATACAAATTAAAGTAATTTTGAGATAAAATATATGATTAATTAAAAAAGAAAAAAGGTTTACGGTATGGAATTATTATTTGCAAGAAATGAGTTAAATGAAAAACCAAAAAAAGTACAATTAGAAAAAATCAAAGATGAATTAAAAAAAGATGGTCAAAAAATCTTTTATTTTGATAGAGATAACTCACACAAAGACATGATGGCATTAGTTGATGCATTAGAAGCTGATGGTTCTAACGTATATTTTAGAGAAGTAAAATATGGTCTAGCTGATGATGAGTACATGTATGAGGTTCACGCACTTTAATCGTTTATAGTGTTATAAAAATATGAGTTCAAATAAAAAACTATTTATACAAACCTTAGGTTGTCAGATGAATGATACTGACAGCCAACACATGGCCGCTGAGTTAGAAAAACATAAAGACTATGTTCAAACAAATATAATGGAAGAAGCTGATTTAATAATCATAAATACTTGTTCTGTTAGAGAAAAACCTGTTTCTAGACTTTTTTCTGAAATTGGTCAATTTAATAAAAAGAAAAAACAAGGTGCAAAAATCGGAGTTGCTGGTTGTACAGCATCACATTTAGGTGAAGATATTATTAGAAGAGCACCTGCTGTTGATTTTGTTTTAGGTGCAAGAAATATATCTAAGATAAAAGATATAGTTGATATTAAAGGTTCAGTAGAAATTTCTATTAATCACGATGAATCAACTTATGAATTTGCAACTGCAAAAACAAATAAATATAGAGCAAGTGTTAATATCTCTGTTGGTTGTGATAAAAAATGTACTTATTGTATCGTT
Source organism: bacterium (assembly GCA_018816105.1). Taxonomy (GTDB): domain Bacteria; phylum Campylobacterota; class Campylobacteria; order Campylobacterales; family Arcobacteraceae; genus Aliarcobacter. Next base: position 11,779 of record JAHIWE010000005.1, read on the forward strand.
CCAAGCACTCGTGGTGAAGAGATTTCTATTCCTCCTGAAATGATTGTTGATCAAGTACGAAGATCTGTTGCAGAAGGTGCTGTTGAAGTTACACTTCTAGGACAAAATGTTAACTCTTATGGAAGAAATTTTTCTGATGGAAGAGGTAAATATACTTTTACAAATCTTTTACAAGATGTTTCAAAAGTAGAAGGATTAGAGAGAATTAGATTTACATCTCCACATCCATTACATATGGATGATGAATTTATTGAAGAGTTCGCAAAAAATCCAAAAATTTCAAAATGTATTCATATGCCTTTACAAAGTGGTTCAACAACTATTTTAAGAGCGATGAAAAGAGGGTACACTAAAGAGTGGTTCTTAAATAGAGCTGCCAAATTAAGAGCACTTGTTCCAAATCTTAGAATTACAACAGATATTATTGTTGCATTTCCAGGTGAAACACAAGAAGATTTTGAAGATACTTTAGATGTTGTGAATCAAGTTAGATTTAATCAAATCTTTAATTTTAAATACTCTCCAAGACCAGGAACTGAAGCTTTAAATTTTGCTGATATTGAAGTTCCTGATGAAATTGGAAGTGCAAGACTAATTGAATTAATTGAATTACATAAAAAACATTTAGTAGAAATAATGGATACTTATGTTGGTGATACAATGAATGTATTGATTGAATCTTTAAAACCAAATGGTGAAGTTTGTGGATTTACAGATAACTTTTTACAAGTATTTACAAAAGGAAGCGATGAGCTTTTAGGTAAATTTGTAAATGTAAAAATTACAGAAGCTTCAAGAACCTCTCTAAAAGGCGAAGTAGTTTCTTAATGAAAAACTATTTCAAATTTAAAGTACTTCCTTTATTATTGTATTTAGTAGTTAAGCTTATCTATTTTACAAATAAAAAAGCTTTTCATCATCCTGTATTAAAGGATGGTGAATCTTTTATATTTGTAGCATGGCATGGTGATTTACTCTCTCAACCAATCAATTATTTTACAAATAGACCACATGGTATTGTTAAAACTATGATAAGTCAAAGTAAAGATGGTGAGATAATTGCTAAGGTTTACTCTTTATTTGGAATTGACTCAATAAGAGGTTCTTCTTCTAAAGGTGCAACTAAAGCATTAATTAGTACAATAAGAGAAATCAAAGCAGGGGTTGATGTTGCATTAACTCCTGATGGCCCAAGAGGACCACGACACACCGTAGCTGACGGTGTTATTGCAATTGCTCAAAAAAGTGGTGCTAGAATTATAGTTTTAAATTCAAAGCCTACATCTTATTGGCAGTTTAAATCTTGGGATAAATTTGTTTTACCAAAACCCTTTGGTAGAATTGATTTTTATATGTCTGAGCCTTATAATATAAATGATTTAGAGTTTGATGAGGCAAGAAATTTTATCAAAGATAAAATGATGTTAAATGCAATACTTTAAAGAATTAAAATAGGAAATATATGTTTACTAAAGAGTCTTTGTATATTAATGTTATCAAATATGATTCTCAGCTAAGGCTTGATTACAAAAAAATTAAAAATGAACAAATTATTGATACTAATAATTCTATTTTTTTAGTTGATGATGATATTTTATCTTCTGAAATTGCTGAAAAACTAAATCTTTCTCAAGAAGAAAATGATTTTACTTATATCTCTACACTATTAATTAGTGATACAACTAAATTAGTTCCAAAAGCACTATCTAGTAAATTAAAAGATTGTGAAATAGCAAAATTTAATAATGAATTTGATATTGCTGTATTAAAAACTACACTTTTTGAAACCAAGAACTACTTCGTAAAAACAGGCGTAGATTATATTTATTCTGCTTTTCATATTATGAATTTAAGATTACAACAAAATGTATGTAGAAATGAATTATTACTATTTTTATTCAATAATAAAGCATTTATTTTGATTGTAGATCAATCAGGATTAATTGTATTTCACCAAACAGTAGATTTACCAACTTTTGAGGCTGTTAAAAAAACACATTTTTATGAAGATGATGTTGATGGTCAAAAACTTTTTGATGAGATTTATTATTTAGAATTAAATGAAATAATTCATAATATTTTGGCTACATTTTATGAAAAGAAAAATGATGTTTTTGTTGAAAAAATAACTATTCTTTATGTTTTAAAACAGCTTTCAAATGAACAAATTGAAAACTTAAACAATGAATTGATGCTTCAAGTTGAATATCATCCTATTAATATTGATGAAGAAACTTTTGAATTATCAAAAGATAAACATTTAAAGAAAAGTTTTACAAAACCTAGAAAAAAAGTTAAAAAAAGAAATTATAATAATATTTCTGCATTTATTTTATTATTACTTTTACTAGGTGGATTGTATACATTTTACGATCTTGTTATGACAAAAAGAGCAGGCATAGTAGAAAAAATTGAAGAACCTAAAAAAGTAGAACAAGTACTGCAATTACCAGATCATATAAATTTAAATGACAAAATTGAACAAAGAGTAAAAGCAATTTTTAATTCTATTGAGTATGATATTATTTTAAAAGAGTTAAGATTAGAGCAAAACTCTTTAGAATTAAAAGGAATCTTTTTAAAAGAAGATACCTATGCTAAATCACTAAAACCAAAATTAGATATGTTATATAGTACAACTCTTTACACTGTTTTAAATAATGATAAAAAAGTTAGTATTGAAAGTAGTTTAGTATCTAAAGATGAAATTGAATTATCTAATGTAGTTTATAAAACTAATACAAAAAAATATATTACTGATGAGTTAATGCCAATTGAAAGAGTATCGGAGCAGTTAAAAATTTTGTTACCTGAAAACTCTATTATAAAACTTATATCAGGTACAGATCAGGGTATTTATAAATATAGTTATATCGTTAATATTTTAGTAAAAGATCCATCACAATTTTTTGAACTAATTGATGTTTTGAATAATGAATTATACTCTGTACATATTTCTTATCCTTTAAGTATGATAAGAACAGAATCAGGAATTGAAATAGAATTTAACTTGGTGTTTAATCAACCAAAGTAGAAATTAAAAGAAGTATTAAAAACTTGGGAATTACCAAGTTTTTAATTCATTATAAATCGAGTCTCTTTCAACTGGAATAAAACCAGAATTTTTAATCAAATCAACAAATTCTAATTGTGCTATTCCATTTGCACTAGTTGCACCTGCAGCACTTTGGATAGATTCTTTTTCAATAGTTCCATCTACATCATTTGCTCCAAATTCTTGAGCTATTAATGCTAATTTTACAGTTGATGTTGCCCAGTATGCTTTAATATTTGGAATATTATCAAGTAATATTCTAGCAATTGCATAAGTTTTTAATATTTCTTGACCAGTTAATGGCTCTTTCACTTTTAAGTAATTATTCTCTGTTTGAAATACAAGAGGAATAAAGGCATTAAAGCCACCTGTTATGTCTTGTAAGTCTCTTAGTCTTATCATATGGTCAATTCTATGGTTTCTATCTTCTACGTGTCCAAAAAGCATTGTAGCATTAGATTTTTTACCAGCACTATGCCAAAGTCTGTGAATTTCTAACCATTGTTCTGATGTAACTTTTCCACCACAGATTTTTTTTCTCACTTTTTCATCAAAAATTTCAGCACCACCACCTGGCATTGAATCAATACCATGATCTATCATCATATTGATTATCTCTTGATATGATAAGTTATATTCTGTACTTAAAAAATGAATTTCAGCAGCTGTTAGTGCTTTTACATGAATAGATGGAAAATTTTCTTTTATTTTTTTAAATACATCCATATACCATTGTAATCCTGTATTTGGATTATGAGCTGATACTATATGAACTTCTTTAATATCATTTTTTGAAGAGTTTTTAACTATTTCTAAAATCTCTTCATGGGTCATTGTCCATTGATTTGGATTTTTTCTACTTGCACTATATGCACAAAATTGACATACATCTTTACATACATTTGTTGGGTTAATGTGTCTATTTATATTAAAATAAGTTTTTTTACCATGTCTTTGTTCTCTGATTTTATTAGCAAATGATGCAAGAGTAAATAAATCTAAATCATATAATTTTATTGCATCTTCGTAATTTAATCTTTCTTGTTTTTCCAATTTTTCTATAATACTCATATTTTTCCTATTTACAATCGAAATCTTTTGTATAGTTTCCATCTCTATTTCTATGAATGAATCCAATACATGTTTGTTTTAAATTATTATCGTAAAATACCACTTTATAAACACTACTTTTATATCTAGTTTCACTATCTTCTACACTTAATTTATTTATTACTTCTAAACTTTTTATATTATTGTGACCAATTGTAGCAAGAATTTCTGTTAATTTTTGCTCTTTTAAATCTTTTAATAGGAAAAAAACTCCCATTCCAAGCACTATAATTATAATAATACTAATAATAGTTTTTTTAGGTAATTTTCTAACTTCTGTTGTTTCCATATTAATTCTCTTTTAGTGGTTTAAACGAACACTCTTCTCCATCATAATATTCAATAGTTCCATCTTCAATTCTATAATACCAACCATGAATTTGTAATTCACCACTTTTTACTTTTCTTTCAACATCAGGGAAAGTTAAAAGATTTTCCATTTGGTGAACTACTGAAATTCTTTCTGTTGCTCTATATAATTTTTCAATATCAGATTTATCTTGAATAGCAAGAAGTGTATACTCTTTTGCTCTTTTCCCAAGCTCCAACCATTTTTTAACGTGAATTAAATCAGGTGATGGACCTATATCTTGATATAAGCTTTTACAAGCTCCACAATGTGAATGTCCACAAATAATAATATGTTTTACACCTAAAATTGAAACAGCATATTCAATAACAGCAGAACTACCATGGTAGTCATCATCAGGACTATATGGAGGTACAAAGTTACCAACGTTTCTTAGAATAAACATATCTCCTGGTTTTGTATCAAGCATTAAATCAGGTGTAACTCTACTATCACTACATCCAACAAAAAGAATCTCAGGTTTTTGTCCTTTTTCTACAAGTTCTCTTACATCTCCTTCATATTTAGGGAAACTAACTTCTCTAAATTTCTTATTTCCTTTGATTAAATCATTTATTAACATTTAAATCCTTTAATAATTTACATACATTTGTTAAAATATCGTTCTTAATATCTATTTTTGCAATTAATCTAATAATTGCATTTTTTACAGTTGGCTGTCTTATTGCACCAACTAGAAAACCATTTTGTTTTAAAACTTCTTGGATCTCTTTTACTTTTTTATTATCTCCAATTAAAATAGGAATAATTAAACTCTCTGAGCTTATCCCTAATTCTTTATAAATAATATTTAATTTTTCTTCTATTTGTTTTTTTAAATTTTTTTTATTCTCTATTATGAATTTTAAAGATTCATAACCTAAAGCTGTATCAAATAATGAAGGAGCAGTTGAATAAATAATAGGTTTTGCTCTATTTGTTAAAAAATCAATAATCTCATTTGATGCTAAAATATAAGCACCATAAGAACCATATGCTTTTCCAAGTGTTCCCATCTTTATATGATATTTATTAGGTGTAATTTTATAATAATCAAAAATACCTGATAAATTTTCTCCAATAACGCCAGAACTATGAGCTTCATCTACTATTAAAATAGCTTTATATAAATCAGCAATTTGAAATATCTCAATAGGAGCTAAATCACCACCCATTGAGTAAACTCCCTCAATTGCAATTATTGCTCTTCCAGTTCTTTTATTACTAGTGATTTTTTCTTCTAAATCCTTATAATCATTGTGTTTAAATACAATTACTTGTTCAGGTTTTAAAAGTTTTGTAGCTAATATTCCACTTGCATGATACTCTTCATCTATGAAAATAGTATCATTTTTTCTGCAAAGAGCTTCTATTAGAGAAATATTTGCTAAAAAACCAGAACCAACTGTAATTGCAGCTTCAAAATTGTTTACTTCACATAATTTATCTTCAAATATTTTATGGATTTTACTATATCCATTTACAAGCATTGAGGCTTTTGGTGAGTGGTAGTTTTGTTTTAAAACTCTTTCATAAGCTTTTTGAAAAATATATTTATTAGTTGATAAGCCTAAATAATCATTGGATGCTAAATCAATAAGATTTTCATCAAATAATTCTCTTGTTCTAAAACGGTTAGATTTTTTAATAGATGATAGTTCTTTTGCGTACAAAAAATTCTCCATAAGTATTTTTGTATGTTAACTAAAAACTATTAAGATTAAGATAAATCATTAGAATTTTCAATTTGCTAGTTTATTGCTATTTTATGTAGTTACAATTCCTTCTACTAATTTTAAATACAAGTTCAAACTAGTAAGAGGTGTTTTTTGCGACCTTCACCTCTTGCTTTATAAATCTCACAATAGCAATATTTTCCAAGACTTTTAATAAACTATCTTGTATTATTCTTAGATGATTGAAAAACATAATAATAAAATATTTAAAATAAAAGAATTACCATACTTAGAGTTAAAATATTCTAATAGCTTTTATGAGTGTTCTCAAAAACATTATCATAATATGCTTTGCATTTTAGCTTTGAAAAATGGTAATGCAAAAGTAATTATTGAAGATAAAGAGATACTTTTAGAAAAAGATAAATTAGTTATTATAAATCCAAATGAAGTTCACTATTCTGTTTTGGATAAGTATTCAGAAGATTATTATGTAATTTATATTGATAGAACATGGTATCGAAGTTTACAAAGTTTAATTTTTAATACTAAAGATGTAATAGCATTATCAAATGAAATTTTTGATTTACAAATTATAGAAGAGTTTTTTAATCTTTTTGAATATTTATACTTAGATAATGAAATTATAGAAAAAGAGTCGAAACTTTTGGAGTTTCTAAATAGAATATTTGAAAAATGTATTGATGAAAGTATAGTTTTAAAAATTGATAATACAACACAAATTGCAAAAAAGTTTAAATCATATATTGAAGATAATATTGCATCAAAATTAACATTAACACAAATATCAAATGCTTTAGGATTTAGTCCTTATCATATAATCAGAATTTGTAATCAAGATTTTGGATTAAGTGCAAATGCCTATATAGTAAATAAAAGAGTTCATAGGGCAAAAAAGATGTTAGGTGAGGGAATGGATATTTCTCAAGTTGCCATTGAAGTTGGGTTTTATGACCAAAGTCATTTAACAAATATATTTAAGAAAGTTTTTGCAATAACTCCAAAAGCTTATCAAAACAGTGTTTTAAAGGAAAAATATAATGAATAAAATAAATCTTTTAGATAAAAATTCAAACTTTAATATTTTATTAGCAGGAATAATAGGTTTATTTATAGGTGTTGGAGTTGCGAGGTTTTCATATACTTCATTACTTCCTTCAATGCTTGCTGATAATACTCTTAGTTTAACTTTCTCAGGGATACTAGCTTCTGTTAATTATGTGGGATATTTAAGTGGTTCAATTTTTGCTATTTTTATAAAAGATATAAATACAAAAGTAAAATATTTTAGATTAGGAATAGTTCTTTGTATTTTAACAACTATTATTATGGGTATTACAACAAATGAAGTTTTATGGCTATTTGGAAGGGTAATTGCAGGATTTGGAGCTGCTATGGCTTTGGTTGTTGGAGCTGCTATTGTAATGACTAAATTAAATTTTGAAGATAAAACAAAAGCTATGGGGATCTATTTTTCAGGGATTGGTGGAGCATTAGCTTCATCTGATATTATAAGTAGATCAGTATTGAGTTTTTCATCTTGGCAAACTTCATGGATTGTTCTTACTTTTTGTGCTGTTTTGCTTGCTTTTTATCCTTTATATATTTTATCTTTTGATAAAGAGATTTCACATAAAAATGAAAAACATCCATTTAATAAAGCTTTGTTTTCACCTTTTGTGGTGATTTTAATAGTTGCATATTTTACTGAAGGGGTAGGTTTTGTAATTCAAGGAACATTTTTACCAACAATTCTAAAATCAATTGAAGGCTTAGAAAGTGTTGCTGGTTTATCATGGCTTTTAGTAGGACTTGCTGGAATTCCATCTTCAATTATTTGGATGAGGTTAGCTCATAAATATGGAAGCGTAAATATAATAATAATTGCAATGTCTTTACAAATTGTTGGAATTTTAATACCAACTGTGACTTCAAATATGTATTTAAACCTTTTTAGTGGTATTTTATATGGAGCTACTTTTGTAGGACTTGTTGCACTATTTATGAATTTAGGTGGAAAATTAGCTGGGAAGAATCCTGTTATGTTAATGGGTGCATTAACAACAGCTTATGGAATAGGGCAAGTTACAGCTCCTTTGTACGCAGTTAGTTTAACAAATCTAACAGGAAATTATAACTATGCTTTATATCTAACTGCTGCAATTGTTTTATTTGGAGTTATAATTTTATTAATTGCAAAAAAAGTAAGTGCAAATAGCCATATTTAGTTATAAGTGCAGATTCAAAAAATTACTGTAAAATGGTGCAATAATAAAATTTAAATAAATGCAAAATTTAAATTTTTCATTGGAAATATAAATGAGATTTGATCGAGAATTTTTAAAAAAATTAAATATTTTATTTGTTGAAAATAATGAAAATATAAAAAAGATATTCTCAGAAAATTTAGATGAATTATTTAAAAAAGTTTTTTTTGTTTCAACTGTTTTTGATGCACTTGTGCTACTTGATAAGACTAAAAATAGTGATGAAAAAATTGATCTAATTCTTAGTGAATCATATTTTACTGATTTAAATGGTGTTGAATTTTTATCAAAAGTAAGAAAAGAACATAAAAATATACCATTTATATTTATTTTAGAAGATATGGATAAACAGTTATTATTAAATGTTCTAAAATATGATATTACAGACTGTTTTATTAAACCAATTAATGAAATTGATATATTAGAGAAAATTGAAAAAGCATGTTTATTAAAACAAGAAGAAGATAAAATAATTAATTATCAAAATGAAATTGAAGAATATTTGTCTTTAATAAATAAAGTAGCAATTGTATTTATGTTTAATCCTAATACAACTA
>JAHIWE010000027.1 GCA_018816105.1 bacterium
TCCGTAATCAAAGAAATGTTAAATAATTGATGTTTTTGTAATATTTCTAAAATCTCAATTATTTTTTCGTATTTTACCTCTTTGTCAATTCTAAAAATTATGTTTCTTTGTTTATCTTCAATTTTTATCATCTCTTGCTCTAATGATTCTAAATTTGTTTCTTTTGAATAAATTGCTAGTTTTTCTTGATTTAATTCAATTATTATCTCTTTTTGTTTTAACTCAATCTCTTTTGCACTTGATGTTGGTAGATTTAAAACTAAAGCTAACTCATCTTTTTTAAATACAGAAGATACTATAAAAAATATCAAAAGAATAAAAACAACATCAATAAGTGGTGTAATATCAGGAGTTAATATCTCTCTTTTTTTCATATTTTTTTAAGAACCTCTTTTTGAATCTTTAGCTCAATATCATCCAAAATACCAACAATATAGTTATAACCTATATAGTGAGGAATTGCTACTATTAATCCAGCTATTGTTGTAATTAAAGCAACTGAAATACCACTTGAAAAAATAGAAGGATCACCTAAACCACTTTTTGTTATAGAATCAAATGACTCTAATACTCCAATAACTGTTCCTAATAATCCTAATAATGGAGCAATAGAAGCAATTATTTTTACTGTATTTAATCCAAACTCTAATTTTCTAATTTTTCTATTTATAAAATTTTCTATTGAATCTTTTTTAAATTCACTTGAATTTTCCTTTGCAAAAGTGATTATCTCATTTATTAAAAACTCTCTTTTATTACTTGATAGTGCAATTACAACTAACTTCCAAAACATAATAGTGAAACCAATAATATTTAAAAAAATAAGTATATAAACTATTATTCCACCTCTATCAATATAATTGATTAAATCAACTCCCATAATTCTTAACTCCTTGTTATTTCGTAAATAATTGGTACAGTAATTTCCCAAGAATTTTTATTTAATTTTTCAGGTATTGGTTCAAATTTATTTATTTTGCTTAGTATTTCTAATGCTGCTTCATTTAATCTTTTAAAATTAGAATCTTTTACAATCTTTACGTTTTTAATCTGACCATCTTTTGAAATCACAAAAAATAGATGTACCTTCCCCCTTTGATTTAATCTTTTAGCAGAACTTGGATAGATTTTGTTCTTCTCAATTAAATATCTAAGTTTTGATAAATACTCATTCTCTAATGCTTCTATTTTACTTGAATCTACTATCTCTTCTTTTTGTATACTCTTTTGAGTTGATTGCTCTAAAACTTGAGGCTCTATTTCCTTAATCTCTTTTTGCTCTTTTACTTCTTCTACTTTCTTAAGAGGTTTTTCATGAATTTTCTTTTTTACCTCAGGCTTCTTCTCTTTCTTTTTTTCTTCTTTGATAATGTTCTTACTTTGTGTTTTTGGTATTGGTTTAATTATCTCAAGAGGTTTTTCAATAACCTTTTCAATAATAGGTTCTACCTTTGGCTCAGGCTTTTTTATTACAATATTCTGTAAATTAATTTTTGAAATATTAACTGCTGGTTTATTTTGTGCAACAATAACTTTTTCTTCAACTATTATGTTTGCAAATAGTAATAAATGTGCTGAAATTATCAATGTAAATATGATTAGTAAACTTTTTTTATTTTCCATAAGGTGAATCTTAATATAATATTGATAATAATTATCTTAATTGATAGTAAAATATATATTAAATATTTGATATACATCATTGTTTATATGATTTTTATCAAATATACTTCCTTTGAGTTTATTTCAAAGGAAGAGGAAGAAATATGTTTGATTGGATATTTAAGAATAAAGATAAGAGTAAAGCAGTTCGACCTAGAACTTTTGTATGTAAACACTGTAAATATACTTGCGAAGGATGTGATACAAGATTTTGTTATTCTTGTTACTCAAATCCTGGAAATCCTTGCCCTAAATGTGGAAAAACAAATCTGCAAGAAAAAGAATCTAAACAGTAGATAGATGATAAATTTTATTTAAATATTTATTTGTTAAGTTTTTACTTGGTAAATTACTCTTTTTTTCTATAATATTTCTATTTTTGCAAATATATTCTAAGACTGAACACTCTTGTTTTTGAATTAAATTAAATAATACAAATTTCATTGAAATAATTACTTCATTTTGTTGTTTTAATGAAGTGTTTTCATTATCTATATCAAATAATTTATCACTACTACAATAAATATCTTCAGCAATTTTTTCAATATTTACACTTAAATTTTCTTTATAGTTTTTTTCTAGTAAAAGCAATAAATTTTTTGCAATTTTGTAGTTTGTAATGTGTTTACATTTTTTGTAAAATTTTATTGCATTTTCTAATAGGTGGCTTTCATTTCCTACATTTTCTATTTTACTTATTTTGCCTGTTTTTAAAAACTCTTCTAACTCATTATTTGAAAAAGCATAATTTATTAAATCAAAAATTCTTCTTTTTTCATGTTTTGACCATTTATAATAAGTAGGAGAAGAGAATCCAAAAAGTTCAATCATAAGTTTTTCATTAGTCATAACTCTTTCCTTTTTAATTCCAATCCAAAAGTCTTTTTTGACCTTCTAGGGCTCTAATTTCAGTAACATCTTGAGACATTTCAATAACACCTTTATAGTTTCTTTCGTCATCTCTTATTGCAAAATATCTTATATGAATAAATTTGCCTTTAAATTCAATCCAGAATTCAGCTGTATCTTGACGACCTGCTTTAAACTCTTCAAGTATTTTTAATACTTGATCAACACTTTTGGGAGGATGACAAAATTTAACTTCACGTCCAATAATTCCAGCACTTCTTGGGAAAACTCTATCATCTCCTCTATTATAAAATACAACTTTGTCATTTTCATCAACGTAAGTTATATCGACTGGTAAGAATTTAAATATAAAATTAACTTGTTCCATAGTTAAGTAACCCTCATCAAAATGAGTTCTATCTTCTAATGAAAAAGATAGTTTTCTTTTTTTAGTATCTAAACTTGGATGAACATATTCTTCTTGTGCTTTTGGTGGATATTGTGCAGGTGGTGTTGCAAACATCCAACCAATTTCACAATCACCTTCGTACATCTCTTTCCAATCCTCTTCATTTAATAAATCCATGGCTCTAGGTAAAAGTCTATTTTCTTCAACTAACATTAGTTGAGATAAACTATTAAATATAACAATTAAATCATTTAAAATATTATCTAAATCTTTTTCATCAACTCTTTTTCTTACAATTTTTAACTCAGCTCTAATTTGATCATGAAAAGCCCACATCCCTTGGCTAGGATTCGTCCACCCATATTTTTCAAGATAAGGGAAAAGTTGATTCTCTTTTCTTGAAAAATGTTTTTCAACTTGACTTAATTGATTGAAAAGATTAAAAAATAGTTGAAAATCACTATTTATATCCACTTTAAAAAGTTCTTCAAAAAGTTGTTTTATTAGTATATTTTCTTCAAGATAAACTCTTACTGGATGACCTTGAGGGAATCTTTCTATATTATTTATTAAGTTATCCATATTTATATTTTCCTTTTTTATTTGAGCAAAATATAGCAAAATGATGAATATTAACAATGATATTAATCAAGAAAAAAAATAAATCTAAAATCTTTCTTAATTATAATAACGATTATCAATTTTATTTAAAATTAAGTTTTTCTTTGTTAGCATGCCGTTAACATTTTGTTAATAAAGTTTAATCTTTATTAATAAAATAAATAAAATTAGGTATTAAAGTGAAAGAAAAAGAAGAGATGAAAGTAGAAAGTAAAGATATTTTTAAAAAAGAAAAAACTATCGAAATAAAACACGATGGTCAATCTTATTTTTTGAAAATCACAAAAGCGAACAAATTAATACTTACAAAATAAATACAAAATTAACTAGCCAGCAATAGTAAAGTTCTCCTACAAATAGCCAGCCAAAAAAGTTTAAGTAATAAAAATTACTTTATTGAGCTGGTGTCAAATAAACTTAAGTTTATTTGAGAGTCATAATGATTTTCTTGGAGGAAAAGAATTTGAATAAATATATTACAAGTAAGAAACATAAAACTACAAACTATTTTAAATCATCTGTTGTAACGGCAACAGTTTTATTATCATCAACTATGTTAAATGCACAAACTATTTTACCAGATGTAGAAGTTATTGAAAAAACTGATAAAGTTGATTATACTCAAACTTACAAAGCAGATAAATCATCTTCTTCAAAAGTTTTACAAGATTTAGTTGATACTCCTCAAACAGTTTCAGTAATTACAAATAAAGTAATTCAAGAGCAACAAGCAACAACACTTCAAGAGGCATTAAGAAATACGCCAGGTATTACATTAAATCTTGGTGAAAATGGAAATACAAATTCTAAAGATAATATCAATATGAGAGGATTTGATGTACAAGGAAGTATCTTTAAAGATGGGATTAGAGATTTAACAAATGCAGCAAAAGATATGTATAACACGGAAGCTGTTGAAGTTACAAAAGGTGCAGTTGGTGCTGATAATGGAAGAGGAGTTTCATCAGGATATATAAATCAAGTTACAAAAACTGCAAAAAATGTTGATGAAGTATCTGGAACTTTAGGATATAGTACAGCAAAAAATGCAAGATTAACAGCAGATTTAAATAAAAAAATTGATGAAACAACAGGTGTTAGATTAAATGTATTAAAACAAGCAGGTGAAGTTGCTGGTCGTGATGATGTTGAGATTGATAGAACTGGAATTGCTGCATCAGTTGGTTTTGGAATAGGAACAGATACTAGAACAACAATTAATTATGAGCATACTATTCAAGATGATATTCCAGATGGTGGAGTTCCAACAGTTGGATTAGAAGGAACTGGAAGAAAAGCTGATACTTCTACATTTTATGGAAGTGTAGATGATTTTGAAAAAGCTACAAGTGATACATTTACAGTTAAATTTGAGCAAGATTTTAAAAATAATTCTACATTTACAAATACTACAAGATATGGAAAAACAAGACAAGAGATGTTATTAACTTCTCCTTTTAATTATGATACAACTGCAAATACAGTTGATAGAAGAATGCATGCTAAATGGCAAGAAAATGAACTATTTACAAATCAATCAAATGTAAGAACAGAGTTTAAAACAGGTGAATTATTACATAATATTAGTACAGGTATTGAAATTACAAAAGAGAATCAACTTTCAAAAAGTTTTACTTCTCAATCTGGACAAGTAACAGACTTGTATAATGTAAGTAAAATTGATTGGGCAGATTTAAGTTCAAGTGGTACAAGAACAGATGGTGAAACTACAACAGTTGGAGCTTATTTATTTGATTCAATTAACATCGGTGAGAAGTTTATTTTAACAGGTGGTGCAAGATTTGATAGATATGATACAACAAATAATTTAGTTTCTGCATCAACTGCAACTTCTCATCCAACATTACCTGTTGGTACTTTAGTTCCTAGTACTTTAGAAGACGATGGTCATCTAAATAGTTATAAGGCTGGATTAGTTTATAAGCCAGTTGAAAATGGAAGTGTTTATATCTCAAGAGCTACAACACAATTGCCGCCAGGTGGTGCAAATTTTACATTTAGTACAAGAGAAGGAAATCAAAATAATCCAGATATGAAACCACAAAAATCAACAACTGATGAAATTGGTACAAAATGGGATTTATTAGATAATAGATTATCTTTTACAACTGCTATTTATAAAACAGTTGTTGAAAATGAAACAATGACTGAATCAGATGGAAGTACTTCTCAAAATGGAGAAAAAGAGGTTAAAGGTTTAGAGTTAGGAGTTGTTGGAGATATTACTAATAAATGGAGTATTAGTGCAGGATTTGCAAAAATGGATACGGAATATACTAACTCAACATCTACTAGTGAAGGATTAACTTTAAGATTTGCTCCTGAACATACAGCAACTCTATGGACAACATACAAATTTACACCAGCATTTAATGTGGGAGCAGGTGCCAGATATGTAGGATCTCAAAGTGTTAAAACAAGTGCAACATCAACTGCACCAGTTTCAAAAATTGATTCCTATGTTATTTATGATGCAATGGCTTCATATAAATATAGTAAAAACTTATCTTATCAGTTAAATGTATATAATTTAACAGATGAGGAATATGTATCAAATATGAATAACTCAGGAAGAAGATATACTCCTGGTGCTTCAAGAAGTGGATTATTAACTCTAGCATATAAATTTTAATCAGTTCAATCCCTTTTTGGGATTGAATTATTATTTTATAGATTAAATATATTTATTTGATTTATAAAGTAATAAGAGGGAAAATAGATGATATTACATATTCCAAATGTTCTTTCACAAGAACAAGTTAAAGAATGCAGAAAATTATTAGATAATACGCAATGGATTGATGGAAAATTAACAGCTGGAGCCCAAGCTGTAACTGTAAAAAGTAATTTACAACTTGCAGAAAATAGTGAATTATTAAAATATTTAAGAAGTGTAATAACTCAGGCTTTAATGGTAAATCCTCTGTTTATATCTTCAGCATTACCAAATCATATTATTTCACCATTTGTAAATAGATATGAAAATGATGGAGCATATGGAAATCATGTTGATAATTCGATTTTATATGATACCGCTGTTGGAAAGAGTTTTAGAACTGATCTTTCCTGTTCACTATTTTTTACTGACCCAGAAGAGTATGAAGGTGGTGAAATGGTAATAGAAGATACTTTTGGAGTTCATGAAGTAAAACTTCCAGCAGGGGATTTGATACTTTATCCATCAACTTCTTTACATAGAGTTGAACCTGTTACAAAAGGTGTTAGAATGGTGAGTTTTATGTGGGTTCAAAGTATGATTAGAAGTGCTTGGAAAAGAAGTATGTTATTCGAACTTGATAATACAATTCAAAGTATTAGAGTAAAGTATGGGGAAACCCAAGAAGCTATAAATTTGTCAATTCATTACCATAAACTTATTCAAGAATGGGCTGAACTTTGAAAAAAAAGCTAGATTTTATTCCAAATGATTTAGTATCTTTAAAGGACTATGAGAGATACGCTAAAGAGAGAATGGATTTGAATTCTTTGGCTTATGTTTGTAGTGGTGCAGGAGATGAGATTACTTATAAAAGAAATGAAAAAGCATTTGAAAATTTATTTTTAGAAACAAATACTTTAGAACATTTAGAAGATGCAAATACAAAAATAAAACTATTTGGACATACTTATGAATCTCCTATTTTTTTAGCTCCTGTTGCTTATCAAAAACTTGTAGATATTAATGGTGAAATCGCAACGGTTCAAGCAGCAAATGCTATGAATTCATGTATGGTGGTTAGTTCTTTTGCTAGTTGTACTTTAGAAGATATAAGCTCTTATGCAAATTCACCTCTTTGGTTTCAACTTTATATTCAACCTGATATGAAAGTAAATCTTGAATTAATAAAAAAAGCACAAGATTTAGGATTTAAAGCCTTAGTTATAACAATTGATGCACCAATCTCCGGGCTTAGAAATGCTGAACAACGGGCTGGATTTTATTTGCCAGATGGAATAAGTGCAATAAATATTAAAAGTATAAGCCCAATACAAATAACAAATAATTTGGAAAATATTTTTGATATTACTTCAATTTTACCAACTTGGAAAGATATAGAATTTATTAAAAAAAATACAAATTTACCAGTTGTTCTAAAAGGGATCAGCTCTATTTCTTATGCCAAAAAAGCAATTGAAATAGGAATTGATGGTATTGTTGTATCAAATCATGGTGGAAGAACACTTGATTCAATGCTAGCAAGTATAGAAATTTTGCCAAAAATTGCAAATGCAGTAGCTGGAAAAATCCCTATTTTATTTGATGGAGGGATTAGAAGAGGAACTGATGTTGTAAAAGCGCTTGCATTAGGAGCAAGTGCTGTTATGATCGGACGTCCTATTATCTATGGATTGGCTACTGCTGGGGCTTTAGGTGTTGCTCATACTTTAAAAATACTAAAAGAAGAGCTTGAAGTTTCTATGATTTTTATGGGGTGCAAAGATATTAAAGCTTTAAAAGAAAAAGAAGTGGATTAATCCACTTCTTTTTAATAATCACTATCGTTAATAAATCATTAAAATTCATTAGTTAAAATTTCAAAAATTTAAAAAGAGAGAAAATATGCATAAAAAATTGTTGTTTAAAGTTCATTTAATTTTAGGATTAACAGCAGGATTTGTTCTAATGATAATTGGATTAACAGGTTCAATTTTATCTTTTGAAAAAGAGATAATTCAATTTATAAATAAAGATAGTTACTTTGTAAAATCTTTAGATAAACCAAAATTATCAATAGAGCAAATATTAAATGATTTCAATAAAAAAGTTCCAGATGCAAAAATTAATGCCTTAACATTTTCAAAAGATGAAACTTCATCTATGGTGATTAATATAGCTTCAAAGGATAAAAAAGCTAGAAAAGGAATCAACTACTATATCAATCCTTATACTTCAGAAATTTTGCCAGAGGTAAAAGGTATAGGCTTTTTTAAATTTATAGAAGATATTCACAGACGACTTACTTTTGGTGATGTTGGTAAACAAATTGTTGGTGCCAGTGTTCTTTCTCTTTTACTTCTTATGATTAGTGGAATTTATATTTATTGGCCTAGAATTAAAAATGCATTTTTAAAAAGCATAACTTTTAAGTTTAAAACTAAAGGAAGAGCTTTTTTATCTACAATGCACAGTGCTATTGGTATATGGGTAATTCCCTTTTATTTACTGTCTTGTCTAACAGGTCTTTACTGGTCATATGATTGGTATAATAATACTTTACATAGCCTAACAGGTGTAGAAAAACAGAAAAAAATGCAAGCACCTAAATCTGAAGAAAATAGCGTTTTATCATATATGGATGTTCAAAAAGCTGTTGATTTATTTAATGAAAATGTAAAAGATTATGAGAAAATAAATATTAGATTTACAGCAAAAAATGAAACTTATACTTTTTCATATTTACCAATAAATCCAACACATGATATGGCTATGAGTAAAATTGAGTTAGATATAAACAAAAATGAAGTTATTAATCATGAAAAATTTGAAGATAAATCTATTACTGAAAAGCTTATGAAAAGTATTTTAGCTTTACATACAGGTGAGTACTTTGGTTTATTTGGAAAAATTATGATGTTTATAACTTCATCTTTAATGGCACTATTTACAATAACAGGTCTTATGATGTATATAGGAAGAAAAAGAAAGAAAAATAAAGTAGTAGTTTAAAACTACTCTTTATCTATATATCGTTTCTTTGCACTCTCTTTGATTTTATCAACTTCAACTAAAATAAATCCATCAATGCAATCCCCAAAACTTTTATCAATATTAAAAGATAAAAATTTAATACCCCCATCTTCTGTGATTTCACTATATTGTTTGTATAAAGTAGGAACTGTTACACCGATATTTGATAGGGCAGATTTTAGAAATTTAAAATCTTTTTTCTTATCTTCTAAATCAAAAAGTTCTTTTATTTCACTTATATTATTTGAGAATTGATAAGGAGTTTTAGATTCAACTAAATTTTCCTGCTCTTTAAAATAGTGACTATAATAAAATATCATCATATCTTTTGCAACAGATGGAAATGAAGCACTCATGGAAACAGGTCCAAACATATATTTGATATTTGGATTATTTTTTAAATATGCACCAATTCCAAACCAAAGATAATCTAATGCTCTTGTTCCCCAATATTTTGGCTGAACAAAACTTCTTCCAAGTTCTATAGAGTTTTTTAAATAAGGCGTGAACTCTTCGTTATATTTAAAAAGATTATTTGAATAAAAACCTTTTACTCCAATATTTTTAAATATAAAATCAGAGTTTCCAATTCTATAAGAACCTACGATTTCAAGGTCATTTTCATCCCATAAAATAATATGTTGGTAGTAAATATCATATTTATCTGTATCTCTTTTTTTATTTACACCTTCTCCAACTTTTCTAAAAGATAATTCCCTTAATCTTCCAAGTTCTTTTAATACAATAGAGTCTTCTATATAATCATATAAAAAGATTTTCTTACCATCTGAGGTTTGACCGATGAGTTTTGATCTTTTTAATTCATTTAATAGATCAATTCTGCTAACTGGATGGGCTATTGCACTTTGGGTTTCAAAAAATGATTTTTTGCCTTTTTTTAGTGAGTATAAATGTTTTCTATATAAATTTAATAAAAACTTTTTATCAATTCCTTTTGGAGTTATATTTTCATTTGGAATAATTTGTCCAACTTTTATAGCAATTCTTTTTGATTTTTTATTAAACATTTCGTGTGATAATAAAAGTGTTGAAAAAGTTTTATTAATTATTGAAATTGTATAGAAAGTTTTTGAGTTTTTTGCATCTAAAAATATTGGCAAAATTGGTGCATTTGCATTTTGTGCAAAGTTTAAAAATCCTTTATTCCAAGAGGGATCTTTGATTCCTTTAGGAGTTGCACGGCTTACTTCACCAGCTGGAAATAAGATAATAGCTTCTTCATTATTTAAAGCTTCATAGATTTTTTTTATATCATTTTTAGATTGTCTTAATTTGTAGTTATCAATTGGAATCAAAAGTGAATTCAAAGCTTCAAATCCTGCTAAAAAATCATTTGCTACAATCTTTACATCTTTTCGCACTTGTGAAATTAGTCTTAATAAACAAAGTGCATCAAGTCCGCCCAAAGGATGATTTGCAATGATTACAACTTTTCCACTTGTTGGAATATTTTGTAAATCACTACTTGAAACTGTGTAGTCAAAATCAAAATAATCTAATACAGCATCCACAAATTCAAAACCTTTTAAGTGTTCATTCTGTGATAAAAATTGATTTATTGAATCCTCATGAACAATTTTTTTAGCTACTTTAAATAAAGATTTTTTTAAAAAATTATCTTTTTTATTCATATTTGGAAATTTTTTTTCTATCTCTTTTTGAATATCAATCATTTATACTCCTAATTTATAAAATTATATGAGCCTTTGATTACAAGATAGTGACAAAAGATTTTTAAAAGCTATTTCAAGAATTTATGATAAAATCTTTATTAAAAAAGTAAAGGATTTTATCTTATGAATAAATCAGATATTACAAATATAATCACAGTACTAATTATGGCTTATGGTTATTCAAACGGAAATGACACTATTTTTATGGTGGGACTTTTTGCTCTAAGTGGTGCTGTTACAAATACACTTGCTATTCATATGCTTTTTGAAAAAGTTCCATATCTTTATGGTTCAGGGGTAATTGAGAGTAAATTTGGTCAGTTTAAATTATCAATTCATAATTTATTAATGAATCAGTTTTTTACTCGTGAAAATCTAACAAGATTTTTTCAAGATGAGGTAAATAGTGCGAAGAAGACAATAGATTTTGAGAAAATCTTAAATAAAACGGATTTTTCACCTGCTTATGAATCATTAAAAGAATCAGTAATGCAATCAAGCTTTGGTGGAATGTTAGGAATGTTTGGAGGGGATGCGGCTCTTGAACCTTTAAGAGAACCATTTACAAAAAAACTACAAGCTTCAATAATCTCAATTTCTAGTAGTGATGCATTTCAAGAAGTTGTAAATGAAGCATTACAATCAGATGATTTAAGTGAAGATATTTACAATAAATTAAGCAAAATAGTAAATGCAAGACTTGAAGAATTAACACCTACAATGGTAAAAGAGATAGTTCAAGAAATGATAAAAGAACACTTAGGATGGTTAGTTATTTGGGGAGCTGTTTTTGGTGGACTGATTGGATTATTTAGTGCATTGGTTATGAAATAAAAGAAAGATTGGATCTTTCTTTTATTTTAATATATTTAAAATCTTATGAATACTGCGGTATTTCATAAGAGTTCTGATCTTTTTTAAAAGTTAGTGCGCTTTTCAAAGATTCAACTTCATTTTCTAGGAACTCTTTTTCTTCTTGAGTTTTTTTCACCATTGATCTTAAAGTTTCTGTTTCATGGTGTAATATCTCATTTCTTTTTCTTAAAAGAGATATTTCTACTTTTAACTTTTCATTTTCTTCCATTGTAAGTTTGCTTATTAATTCATAGTTCATCTTTGATCCTTTATCAATAAAAGCTAATTTCTAAAAATAAAATTAGTAATATATATAATCATAATATAAAAATCAAAATTTTGAGCATAATTTGTTTAAAAAAGTTATATTTTTTTATTGAATTGCACAATCAATAACAAAACTTTTATATGTTAGAATAATGCAAAAATTTTTTGGGGAAGAAATGGATGCAATTGAAGTAATAGTTTTATTAGATGTTGGTGGATTAGAAGATAAAGAGAAGTTTGAAAAACACGTAAAAAAAGAGGGTTTTAAAATAGTTGAAGGTGAAGAATTTGTATATACCGCCAAGTCTTCGACTACAACTTTTTCTACGAAAGCTTATATTTTAGAAGTATTTAGAAAAGGTCTTCAAAAAAATAAATTTAATGATGCAAATTTGATATTTTTATTAAATGAAACACCTTATCCAACATATTTTTATGATAAAACAACAAATGATTTTGAGTTGGCTGAAGTAGAAAAATAGTGAAAAATATCTATGACTTTTTAAAAAATCTAAAAGATGAAAAAAGAACAAAAGAGTGTCAACTTTTAATCGTAAATGATGATAAACAAGCTCAAATAGCTTCAGATATTGTGGCGTATTTGGGTTTGAAACCTTTTGTATTATCAGATTTTAGAGCAAATTTTGGAGATGATTTATTATCTTTTAGTGATGAGCTTCAAGATATTACAAAAACTCTAAGCTCTTATTACTCTTATAAAAAACTAGACAAAATCCTAATTTCACCTATTCGAACAATCTCATATCCACTTCCAAAAGAGAGATGTTTTGATAGTTTTACTATAAATTTTGCAGATACAATTAAAATTGATAAACTAAAATCAAAACTTTACAATTGGGGATATTATTTTGTAGATATTGTTACAAGTGAAGGTGAAGTTTCTATTAGGGGAGATATTATTGATATTTGCCCTTTGGGAAGTGAATTTGGATATAGAATTTCACTATTTGATGATGAAGTTGAAAGTATTAGACGGTTTGATATAGAAGATCAAAAATCAACAAAAGATGAGATTGAAACATTTTCAATTAATCCAGCTTTTTTGGCACTTGATGAAGAATCACTAGAATTAATAAATGAGCAAATAGAGACAGTTTCAAGTGATGCTTTTATAAAAGATATACACTCTTTGGGTTTTTGGTATTTAGATAAACTAGGTGAATACTTACCTCAAAATCTAAGCTCATTTATTACTCAAGATGCCCTTGAAGAACTTGATGAAGTTTATGTTTTTGAAGAAAAAAGAATAAATAAAGATAAATTTTTATTGACACCTCAAATCTATAATAGTAAAAGCTATCAAGAAATTGCACCTGCAAATGTAAAAGAATTTATATCTTTTCATAAAGAGAAAAAAATTACTATTATTTCAGGGACTGAAGCTAAAGTTAAAGGTTATGATTTAGATTTAAATGATAAAAATATTAAGTATGTTTTTGAAAACTATATTTTAAATCTTCTTAGTAGTGATGAAGTAATTATTTCTTTAAATAAAGAGATAAAAAGAAGAAGAAAGAAAAAAGTAAAGCTTGTTCTTGATGAACTTCAATTAAATGATTATGTTGTACATGAAAAGCATGGAATTGGCCAATACAAAGGAATAGAACCTGTTACTGTAATGGGTGCAAAAAGAGACTTTGTAATAGTTCAATACGCAGGTGAAGATAAGCTTTTAATTCCTGTTGAAAATATTGATTTAATTGATAGATATATAGCTGATGGAAGCTCTTACGCTGTTGTTGATAAGTTAGGAAAAGGAAGCTTTGCTAAACTCAAAGAAAAAGTAAAAGATAGACTTTTTGCCATTGCAAATGATATTATCAAAATAGCAGCAGCACGCGAACTTGTAAATGGAATTAAAATAAATACTGAGAAAAAAATCCTTGAAGATTTCCAAAAAAGTGCAGGATTTGATTATACAAAAGATCAAAAAAGAAGTATTAGAGAAATTTTTACTGACATAAGTAGCGGTCGAGTTATGGATAGACTTCTTTCAGGTGATGTTGGTTTTGGAAAAACAGAAGTTGCAATGAATGCTATGTTAGCTGTAATATTAGATGGTTTTCAAGCTATTTTCATCTGTCCTACAACACTTTTAGCAACACAACATTATCACAGTATGCAAAAAAGATTTAGCGAGTTTGGTATTTCAATAGCAAAACTTGATGGAAAAACACCTGCTAAAGAAAAAACTCATATTAAAAAAGGTCTTGAAAGCGGAGAAATAAAACTTGTTATTGGAACTCATTCTCTCTTAGAAATTAAAACAAATAATTTAGCTTTAGTAATCATTGATGAAGAGCATAAATTTGGTGTAAAACAAAAAGAGAAATTAAAACACCTACGAGAAGATGTTCATATTTTCTCTATGAGTGCCACACCAATTCCTCGAACTTTAAACCTTGCCTTATCAAAACTAAAAGGTATGAGTTCCCTTCTTACACCTCCAACAGAGAGATTGGGAGTGCGAACTTATGTAAAAGAGTATAGTGAAAAACTAATTAAAGAGATAGTTTTAAGGGAAAAAAGAAGAGGTGGACAACTTTTTTATGTGCATAATAATATAGCTTCAATTGAAGTAAAAAAATCAGATATAGAAGCAATTGTGCCAAATATTAAAATTCAAGTTATTCACTCTCAAATAAAACCAAATGATGCAGAAAAAATCATAGATGCCTTTGAAAACAAAGAGTTTGATATTTTACTTGCAACTTCAATAGTTGAATCAGGTCTTCACCTACCAAATGCAAACTCTATTATCATTGATGGTGCTGATAGATTTGGAATTGCAGATTTACATCAGTTAAGAGGAAGAGTTGGAAGAAGTAATAAAGAAGGGTTCTGTTATTACGTAGTAGAAGATAAAAAACAAATAACAGATGATGCAGTTAAAAGACTAGTAGCCCTTGAATCAAACTCATATCTAGGAAGTGGAACAGCCTTAGCTCACCAAGATTTAGAAATTAGAGGTGGTGGAAATATTGTGGGTGAAGCACAAAGTGGACATATTAAACAAATTGGGTATGGTTTATATTTAAAAATGCTTGAAGATGCCCTCGCAAGTCTTAGTGGTGAAAATAAGCCAGAGAAAAAAACAGTTGATATTAAACTTGCAATTTCTGCATATATTTCTGATGATTATATCCATGAAGATAGAGTTAGACTTGAACTTTATAGAAGACTAAGTAAGGCTAGTGATATACAAGATGTTTATAAAATAGAAGAAGAGATGGAAGATAGATTTGGAAAACCTGATATTTATACAAAACAGTTTATTGAACTAATCATTATAAAAATACTCGCCCTTGATAAAGGTATTCAAACTATTAGTTCTTATGAAATGAATATTACATTTACTAAAGCTGATGATACAAAAGAGAGTATAAAATCTCCAAGTAAAGATGATGATGATATTATTGCTACGACTTTGAGGTATTTGAGGAAATAAGTTAATGGAAATCATAAGTAAAACTCCTATTTGGGTATTTATACTTTTTATTGTTTTAGTTATTGTTGGATTATTACAATTAAGAGATAGAAATGTTTCATTAGAAAAAGCGATAATTTTGCCTATATCTATGATTTGTTTATCTTTTTATGGCCTTATTTCTGCTTTTGGTTTGGAAATAAAAAGTATTTTTTGTTGGCTTATAGGATTAATTATTGCTGTTTTATTGAACTTATTATTAAAACTCCCAAAAAATAGTACTTATGATACAAAATTAAAAATATTTTTTATCAAAGGAAGTATTATTCCATTTATTTTAATAATGAGTATATTTTTTACAAAATATTTTGTTGCTGTTGTTATTGCAAAACACTTAGCGATATTAAATGAATTATCATTTATTTATGGGATTTCTTTTATATATGGAGTTCTAAGTGGATTGTTCTTTGGTAGATTTTTTATTTTATTAAAATTGAGGAAATAAAAAAAGAGAAAGACTATTGCAACTTTCTCTTTTTTTTAACTTTAGTTCTCTTATAAAAAGTAAATTATTAGGAGGTTTCTTACTTTTTAACTAAAGTTAAAACATGAAAAGATTTTGTATCAAAATAAACTTAGGGAATATATTTTGCCAAATCTTTAAAAAAAGAGAAAGAAAGCACACTTTCTCTTCTTCGTACTTAAGGAAGAGCATGAAAGGAGTCTAAAAAATAATAATTTGTATATGGGTTTGCTCTTTTGTATAATAAATTACTGCAAAACTTATTATGGAGAAATTATATAAAAATCAAGTGTGTAAAAAGTGTTTTATTCTATATAAATAAAAAGATATTAAAGAATCTTTATAAATATTCTATTTCACAGACTACTTGAGCATGATCACTTTGTAAAAGAGAGCCATTTTGGTTTTTTTCTAAATGTTTATTAAAAACTTCATATGAACTAACTTTTCCAATATTATTTTTTTTCTTTTTATCAAAATGATTTGATACAAAAACATAATCTAATATATTTCCTTTTCCAGCAAAATAACTAGTGGGAACTCTTTTTATTCCTTTAAATTCTGGATGTGGATTATAAACTTCTTTTTTAGCATAATGATAAGCATCTAATAATAAAAAATCATCCTTTGATAGCTTATTTTCATGATATCTTCTATTTGTAAGTGCTTCAATTGTAAGGGAGAATTCTTTGTCATTTAAGTCAGTCATTAAAACACTTGGCTTATTTGATTGTTTGATATTGCTGTATAAAGAGCTCGCTTCACAAAGTCTTTGTTTTAGGGATAATGAATAATTTTCTTTTAAAGCCTTTGTTACTTTTTCAATTTTTTCTTTTAATGTGGTATCTTTTGTAAAAATATATTCAAACTCATTATCTCTATTTGATTTTAAATGGCAAACATAAACATTTAACTCTTTATCATTTGGTAAAATTACAGTTGCTTTAATAGGCTCCCTCGCAAATTTAAAAAAACCTTCAAAATAGTGTTTTTTTAGAGCTGAGAAATCAATTTCAACTCTTTTTAGATTTTTAATAGGATATTTTGATGCAAGTGCAACTGTTGTACTAATATAAACATTTTCATTTTTTTTATCTCTTTTTGCACTATCTATTGTTTTAAAATATTTAAATCCAAGTTCACTAACAAGTGTTTTTAGCGCTTTTTTTGAGAAAACTTCTTGAAATCCTATTATGTCACAATTCATATCAATGATTTGTTGTTTTATCCAAGCTGTTTTTTCTTCCCACTCTTGAGGTGTAAATTTTTCTCTTTTTGTATACCAAGAAAAAGGTGGTTCTACAAATTGATAAAGATTAAAAGTTCCGATACGTATTTTCATATTTTATTCTTGTATAAAAATACAATTTCTCCCATCTTTTTTTGCTTTGTACAAGGCATCATCGGCTTCTTTATATAAAGTATTACTATTAGAAATAAATGTACCTTTTTTTGAAGTTATCCCTATAGAGATTGTTAGATACTTACTTATAGTGCTTGATTTATGTTCAATTTTTAAGTTTTCAATCTCATTTTTTAAATGATTAGCAAATTCAAGAACCTTTATTTTATCTAAGGTAGTAATAATCCCAAACTCTTCTCCACCTAGTCTAAAGGCAAAATCACTACTTCTATTTGTAAAGTTTTTTAAAACTACTGATACTTTTTCTAAAGCAATATCACCTTCTTGATGACCATAAGTATCATTAAACTCTTTGAAATAATCTATATCTAATATTAATAAAGAAAAATAATTATTTTCTCTTTTTGCTCTATTTATTTCATCTTCAATTTTAGTATTAAAAAATCTTCTATTGTAAAGTTGTGTTAATTCGTCTGTTATTGATAAATGTTCAATATATTTTTTATCAGTGATATTTGTTCTAAGTGCTGTAAATCCAACAATTTCATCGTTTTTATATATAGGTTTAATTATAGCTTGTACCCAATAATCTTTTTTATTTTTATCAATATTTCTAATTTCGCCTTTCCACTCTTTACCAGTAAGTAAAATATCCCACATTTTTTTATAAAATAATTCAGCTGTTTCAGGATGTCTAATTATTTGGTGAGTTTTACCTATTAATTCTTCTTTCTCATATCCCGAAATTTTACAAAAAGCTTTATTTACATCTGTAATAATTCCTTTTATATTTGTTGATGAAATGATTATATGTTCATTAACTAAATTTATATAATCTTGTAATTCTTTTTCAATAATATTTTTATTTTCAAGAGTCATATTTAAATTATTTGCTAATGATATAAATTCCTTATATGTTAGATTATCTGTATCAATTTTTTTATTTTCTCTTGCGGCTTTTTCAAAGGAAATAGTAAGATTACTGATATTTGTTTTTATATATTTAGATAGTTTCTTTGCAATTATATAAACACCAAGTAAAATAAAAATAAAAAGTAATAATAAAGATTTTATTTGATCTTCAATACTACTTCTAAAAATAGCTTCTTTTCTAGCTAATTCTATTTCAACTTCATCTAAATATGTACCTGTTCCTATAATCCAGTTATATTTTTTGTATTCTTTAACAAATGCAATTTTTTCGAATTTTTCTATTGTGTTTGGTTTTTTAAATTTATAAAATATAAAATCTCCATTTGGATTTTTTACTGCATTAAGTTGTTTTTGATATAAAGATTCAAATGGATAGTGCATTGGAGTTTCAAGTTTTTTCCCATCCCAAATAAGAGCTTTACTATCAAAATTATTTACAAAAATATAGCCATTCTTTCCAATTTTATAGGAAGCTAACCATGTTAATATTTCATCTTGATTTTCTTTTTCTATTTTTTCAATATTAGAGTTTTCTTTAAGATTATTTTTAAGTCTTTGCATTACTAAATCTTCATGCTCAATTAAGTTAAAAACAGTTTCAATTTCTTTTTGCAAATTGTTCTTTTTTAATTGGATAAATTCACTTTTTATATAGTGCTTATCTTTTTCAAAGTTGATATATTGAAAAATTATTGATACTAAGAAAGCTAATGATGTTGAAATAAAAGCTATTGAAAAAATAAATTTATTTATAAATTTTGATAGTCGCATATTATGTCTGTTCTTTAATATTTTATTTTAAATTACATTATATCTAAAGATAAATAATAACTTCTATTTTAATGGTTAAGTTTTCGTTAATATAGAATTTATAATTGATTAAAACTCAAATGTAATAATTTTACATATCAAATAAAAAGGATTTAAAATGACAAGAAGAAGTAAAGTTATATCAGGATTATTTTTAAGTACAGTATTAGTAAGTGCTTTGTTTGCAGGAAATGATGGAATGAGAAATAATAAATGTATGATGAAAAAAGAATCAATGAATATGGATAAAAGACATGGTGAAAAATCTATGTTGCCTATGTTCAAACAGCTAAGTTTAACAGAAGATCAAGAAAATAAAATTGAGAAAATCATAGTAGATAGTAGAGAAAATATGGAAACTTTTGATGAAGCTTTTACAAAAGATTCTTTTGATAAAACTAAATATATCAAGATAATGGCTGAAAAAAGAGATAATATGTTAAAATCTCAAGCAGAAGTATTAGAAAAATCTTATGCTATTTTAACACCTAAACAAAAAGAGCAGTTAAAAGTTTTAATGGATTTAAGAAAAGAGAAAATGAATAAAAAATTATAAGGCTTTTTCTAAAGCCCTTTAGAATTTGTTTTACTTTAGGTGTTTTTATAAATACCGTTAAAAGTAAGTTGAAAATGATTAGGTTCCTTTTAAATAGGAACTATTTAAAAGGATAGATTTTGATAAAAATTGCGATGATAGAAGATGATTTAGAATTAGCTGAAGTTCTAACACAATATTTAAAGCAATTTAATATGGAAGTTACCAACTATGAAGAGCCATTTATGGCTCTTTCATCTTTGAGATTAAATAAATATGATTTAATAATTTTAGATTTAACACTTCCTGGAATGGATGGATTAGATGTTTGTAAAGCAATAGTAAAAGATTTTGATATTCCAATTATAATTTCAAGTGCGAGAAGTGATATTACTGATAAAGTTACAGCTTTACAGCTTGGAGCTGATGATTACTTACCAAAGCCCTATGATCCAAGGGAACTTGAAATTAGAATAAAAACAATTTTACGAAGATTTAATCACTCAAATATACCAGATGAGCCTAAGAATAAAACATTTATTTTAGATGTTGATAAAAAAGAGATTACAAAAAATGGTAAATATGTTAAACTAACAGCAGGTGAATTTGAAGTTTTATCTTTATTAATAAAAAGAGAAGGTTTTATAATTTCAAGGGAAGATATCTTTGAAAATTCAGATATTTTGAATCAAGATTATGAAAGTTTAGGTTCATTAGCTGTTATTATAAACAGAATAAGACATAAAATTGAAGATAATTCAAAAGAGCCACAATATTTACATACAATTAGAGGAATGGGATATAAATTTATACAATGAATAGACAATCAATATTTTTTACAATAAGCGTGAGTTTTATAATATCAGTACTATTAGTAATAGCTAGTTTTGTAGTATTAGTTACACATGATTATAGAGCCAAAGAGGGACAACTTTTAGATAAATATATTCCTGTAATCAAAATGGTTGCAAGGCAAGAAAGAGTTGGAATTGATGAAAACTTTTTAAAAAATCTTGAAGAAATAGAATATACCCTTTTTTTAGATACTGGAAAAATAAATGCTATTACATATAATCCTAAAACAAAAGTATTAGTAGAAAAAAATCATCCCAAGTTTAATGATGTTTTTAGAGTATTAAGTTTAGATAATACAAATTATATTTACA
>JAHIWE010000028.1 GCA_018816105.1 bacterium
AAAGAAAAAGTTACAAAAAAATATAAAAATGTATTAAATGCTTTAAATATTAATCTAGATGATTTTTATGAAATAATAGAAACTAGATTTGAAGACTTATCTTATATTCTTTATTCTTTTATAGATGATAATAATTTATCTGAAGATGATAACATTAGTACTTATTATAAAAAAAGAGTTTCTAGTATTTTAAGCTGTCAAGAACATTATTTAACTTTTATTTATAATATAAATATATCTGAAGTGGACAATAAAAAAGTTTTTTTATTATTTGCTAATGCTTTGAAAGACGGCATTATTGTTGAAACGATACTATTATTAATTAATAGAAGAAAAATTAAATATAATGTATTAAATTCAGAAGTAGATAAATATTTAGTTGATTTAATAATTGAAATGAAGAGTAAATTTACAAACAGTTTTAAACATCTTCCCATTTTATTTATTTCTCATTATATAGGATTAAGTGAAAATCAATCTCGTAATTTTGCAAATGATATTAATCTTTCTTATAAAATAAGTAAAGGTAAAAAAGTGGGCAAGGAAACTGTAAATAATATTGTTTATAAATCATACTTTTTTGATTTAAAAAAAACTATTATTAAAATAAAATTATTAGGTATTTATGAATTTAAATGTGTTTCGAAGGATACGTAATAAAAGTTAATTTTTTAAGTTACAAATAAACTCACTCCAAAAATTCATAAGTTCAATCATTTGTTCTTGATAATTTGCTTTATGATTGTAGCTTCTTACCACTAAATTTTTATCATGATGGTCTAATGCTCGCTCTTTAACCTCAAAATTGTACTTTCCTTTAGTATCTAATGTATCAATAAGGCTTCTAAAAGTACCTCTAAAGCCATGTAATCTTATTTTAGTACCCTTTTTCTCATCATTGAATCCAAGTCTGTATAAGGCTCTATTTGGACTCTCTTTATTAATTGCTTGTCTATTATTAAAACCTAAAAATACATACTCTTTAGATTTTGAACTAAATAGTTGCATATCCTTATGTTCTTGTAATATATTTATTACTTCCTCTGTAAGTGGCATCACAAAATCATCAAGGTTAATATTACTTAGTTTCATATTTTCTCGTGGGATTGTTAAAGTCTTTTTTTCAAAGTTAATTTGATTCCATTTGAGATTACATAAATTCTCTGCTCTTAAAGGGATATGTAAAACTAACTTTAAAGCATTTTTTATATTATGGTTACCACTATAATTATATATTTCATTTATTAACCGTTTTAGTATCCCTAAGTCTGTTATTTTAGGCATATGTTTTGAGATTCTAGGTTTTACAATATCTCTTTTTCTAATATCAGCTAAAATATTTCTATCACAATATTTTTTTAATACTGCATATCTAAAAAGATTGTCTAAATGTGTAAATAATCTTGATGCTATTTCAGGAGCTGTTGTTAGCTTATTTTCTATTATATTAACAATATCATCAATAGTTACTTCTTTGATATGTAAATTTTTTAAAAATCGTTTTACATCTTTATTAAAAATTCTTGATTTTGATTTATGAGTAATATGCTTTGTAGTAAGTGCTTCTTTTTCAAGCCATTCATCAATTAAACTAATACACATTCCGTTATTACTACGAATAGTTTTTTGTTCACACTCTTTTTTATATTCAAGAGGGTCAATACCATCAGCAATAAACTTGATATTTTTATCTCTGGCTAGTCGAGCTTCTGATAAACTAATTTCTGGATATTTACCAAAAGATGCAATATTTCTTCTTTTAGTTGTAGGAGAAGTGTATCTCATTTGCCAAAGTTTATTTCCTGTTGTTTTTACTAATAAATATAGTCCATATTGATCACCTAGTTGGTAATCTTTTTCTTTAGTTTTTGCATTTCTTATTTTTAAATCACTTAGAGGTTTGTTTTTCATCTTAAATCCTAATGCTTTTTAGGATTTTAATAGCAATTTATTTAAAGTAAACTTAGCCAAAATGGCCTATTTTAGGGCTTTTGAAGCACATCGTACTGTATTGAACTACATTGAATTAAAAAAGAATTTTGAAATTTATAAAATAAAAAATATGAAAAAAGCAATATGCCATTTTATATGCCATTTGTGAGTGATTTGTATTGATTTATATGAATCTATATTGAACTATAAATTTAAATGAAGTTCCTATTTTAGGGGTTGTTTTGGATTATATTGAACTGTATTGAATGATGAAGTGGAGGAGGTAGTCGGACTCGAACCAACGCATGTCGGATTTGCAATCCGAGGCATTACCAGCTTTGCTATACCTCCAACAGAAATGTATAGTGGTTTAAATCATTTAAAATTTAAAAAAGTTAGATGATTTATTTTGAATAATGGCAGAGGGCAAGGGATTCGAACCCTCGGAGGCTTTCACCTCGCCGGTTTTCAAAACCGGTACGATAGACCAACTCTGTCAACCCTCTACATTATAATGGTGCGAATGGTGAGAATCGAACTCACACTCCGAAACCGGAACGGGATTTTAAGTCCCGCGCGTCTACCTATTCCGCCACACTCGCACACTTGGTAAGTCAAATTAAATATGATTTACTTAATTTGGACTGGAATTATAATAGCTTTTTATTTATTTGTCAAGAGATTTTAAAAAGAATTCTAAAATTTATAAAAAACCTTTATTTTAATATAAATTGAACAGCAAAAAATGTATAATCTAGCCATATAAATTACGCATATTTTAAAGGATAATACATTGAGAAGTGATGAAGTAAAAAAAGGATTTGATAGAACACCTCATAGATCTTTATTAAGAGCTACTGGTTTAAAAGACGAAGATTTCGACAAACCATTCATTGGAGTTGCTAACTCATTTATTGAGTTAATACCTGGACACTTTTTCTTAGATAAAGTATCAGCTATTATAAAAGAAGAAATCAAAGCAAATGGTTGTGTTCCATTTGAATTTAACACTATTGGTGTTGATGATGGTATTGCTATGGGTCATGATGGTATGTTATTTTCATTACCTTCAAGAGAATTAATTGCAAACTCTATTGAGACAGTAATGAATGCACATAAATTAGATGCTATGATTGCTATTCCAAACTGTGATAAAATTGTTCCAGGCATGATTATGGGTGCATTAAGAGTAAATGTTCCAACTATTTTTGTATCAGGTGGACCAATGGAAAAAGGTTACACACAAGACGGAACTCCTATTGACTTAGCAACTGCTTTTGAAGCTGTTGGAAAACATGAAGCTGGAGAAATGAGTGATGAAGAGTTAAAAGATATCGAGTGTAATGCATGTCCAAGTGGTGGTTCATGTTCAGGGATGTTTACAGCAAACTCTATGAATACACTTATGGAAGCAATGGGTATTGCACTTCCAGGAAATGGAACTATTTTAGCTTTAACTCCGGAGAGAGAAGTATTATATAGACAAGCAGCTAGAAGAATCTGTGAAATTGCACTTGATGAACAAGCTAGAGAAAAATACAAATTAACAAATATCTTAAATGAAAATGCTGTAAGAAATGCATTTGCTGTTGATATGGCAATGGGTGGAAGCTCAAACACTGTATTACACATGTTAGCAATCGCTAGAGAAGCAAAAGTTAACTTTAATCTTGAAGATATTAATAAAATTTCTAAAAGAGTTTCTCATATTGCAAAAATTTCTCCATCTTTATCTACTGTTCATATGGAAGATATCAACAAAGCTGGTGGTGTAAATGCTGTTATGAAAGAAATGACAAAAAGAGGCGATGATATTTTATTAGACAATCTTACAATCTCTGGAGAGTCTATATTAGAAAAAATCAAAGATTCTTATATTAAAGATACAAATATTATTCACACTATTGACAATCCATATTCACAAGTTGGTGGATTAGCAATTTTATACGGTAATTTAGCAGAACAAGGTGCTGTTATTAAAACTGCTGGAATCACAGGTGCACGAGCAATGACTGGAAAAGCTGTTTGTTTTGATGGACAAGCTCAAGCTATAAAAGGAATTGTAAGTGGAAAAGTAAAAGCTGGTGACGTTGTAGTTATCAGATATGAAGGTCCAAAAGGAGGACCTGGTATGCAAGAAATGCTAGCACCTACTTCACTTATCATGGGAATGGGACTTGGTGATAGTGTTGCACTTATTACTGATGGAAGATTCTCAGGAGCTACAAGAGGAGCATCTATTGGACATGTGAGTCCTGAAGCTGCTGAGGGTGGTATGATTGGATTATTAAAAGATGGTGATGAAATTCATATTGATGTTGATGAGTATCTTTTATCTGTAAAATTAACAGATGAAGAAATTGCAAATAGAAGAGCAAGTTTTGTTCCTCTTAAAAAACCACTTAACTCTTCTTGGTTAGGACAATACAGAGCACTTGTTACAAATGCAAGTTCTGGAGCAGTTTTAAAAACTGATTTATAACAATAAATAGGGTAAAGTCCCTATTTATTAACTATGTAATAACCAAAAATCCCCTTTAAAACGATACTATAAACAATCTGTGTAATTTATGCGTTAATTATCCAAGTATGTTGATTTTCTTGAAACATCATTTTTAATAAACTTTGAATATTTATCAAGAGTAACATTTAAAGATTTATGGCCTAACATTTGACTAATCCAAAGAGGATTCTCACCATTAGAAAGCATATTACTAGCGAAAGTATGTCTAGTTTGATAAATACTTCTAAAATCTATATTTAATTTATTTAACAAATTCTTCCATGTGTATTGAAGTGAAGAACTAGAACTAAAAGGCTTATCTAAAGAATTAAGAAAAACATATTTAGAATGAAAAGAAATTTTAAATTGTTCTTTTAAATAATATTCACATTGTGGAAGCATATCTATAACCCTATTACTAGAGTAAGTTTTAGGAGTATCCTCAAAGCCCCCAGTCATCTGTGAATCAATTTTAATAGTGTAGCTATCAAAATCTATATTAATCCATTTTAAGCCTAATACTTCACCCGTACGCATACCAGTATAAAAAGCAACTGCTAAAAGATTTTTTAATTTATCAGGAGCTTTATCAATTATAATATTTGCTTCATCAAAAGAGAAAGGATTAATTTTATAATTGTTTTTAAATTTAGGTTTTTTAATTAAAAATGGAGAATTTAGAATATATCCTTTTATAATTGCTTTTTCAAATGCAGACTTTAACAAATTGTTACAAGTATTTAAAGTACTTGAATCTTGAAAAGTTTTATACCAGTTATGAACATCTAAAGGTTTAAATTCAGTAACTAATATATTTTTAAAGTATGGCTCTATTCTTGACTCATAGAGAGCTAAATAAGACCTATAAGAGTTTCTTTTTAACTCTTTTTCTTTTTCATTTAATACATCACTTACAAGCTCTAGAATTGTAGGAACTGATTTATTAATATTAAAATTGTTAAAGAACTCTTCATCTTCATAATAAGATTGAAATTTTTTTATATTCTGTTTTGAATATTTTAATTTTGTTGATTTTCTAATTCCATTAATTGAAACGTACAAAACACCTTCACGATTGAAAAAAGTCATTTTTTTAACTCCTTAATCGCACTTTCTATAAATACTATTTTAGTTCTATTTGACTTAATAGTCTTTGTGTAATGAACACCACGTTTTAATCTTCCATCTTTCATCATATTATTTAGAGTTGATTCTGAAATATTTAAAAAAGTTTTAACATTTTTTCTATTTGTTAAATCCAGAGGAATAATTAGATTTTCTTCCAGGTGCTGCAGCTTAATTTCTAAGATAGAAATTTTTTCTAGTAGTTGAGGGATAAGTTCGAGATTTTCGAAAGCTTTGTAATTCATTTGTTTTCCTTAACAATAAAATTAATAGTAATTTACTATTAAGAAAAAAACAAATGTTAGATTTTATCTATGAAATGACTCACAAAAGACTCTTTTTTAATTTTACTTAAATTAACAGTTTCTATTGAAAAATAATTTGAATCAAAATGACCATTAATATCTAAAATATGAGCATTAATTAATCTTTGTCTTCTTTGTTCTGGAGTTATATTTATTTCTCTTAATTTTATTCTATCAATTAAATCTTTTTGCATTTTTTATCCTTTAATATTAAATTTTGTTTTGTAATCTTCGAATCTTTTAAATACTTCTTGTTCTGCTTCATTAAATGAAATGAAAGAATATAATTTTGTAGTTTTGTATGTATAATCAAAAAATAAAAATTGTTCTTTTGTGGTTGTTTTAATTGATTTTATTTTGAACAGTAAAAAATCTTCTAAAATATAGTATTTAGAAAATGTTTCATTTTTTTGAATTATTGTATTTAGCATTTTGAAGCCTTAAAATAAATTTTGCTGTAAATGCATATCATTTATTAATTGCTTTTTATGTTCTAATTTATTCTTTTTTCTTTTTAGATTTCTTATTTCTACAAGAGTTAAAGAAGTATTTTTTAATTGAAAATCAATAGCTTTTAATTTATCTTCTTTTGTTTGTGGGAAAACAATCTTTTTTTGTTGTGATTCTTTGACAATAATTTTATCTATATCACTAATTTTAAATTTAATATTCTTTTTTTCATTTTCTACTATTTCAGAAACAACTACACCATGAACATTTAAAACATATACAAAATCTTTTTCTAAGTTATAAGAAACTACACAATAACATTTAGAATCATTTTTAAATTTAATTATGTCATCTTTTTTTATTATTAGATTTTTCATTTTTAAAATCCTAATTGTTTAGCTGTAACAGCTACGTTAATATATTTATATTCACCAGTTTCAAGGTCTATATATTCTTGTTTTTCTGTATAAATGCAATCTGAAAGAATTTCTACTTCATGATTAATTAAAAAACCTCTTTTAATCATTTCATTTTTTGCTAATTTATAGTGTTTAGTGTCTTGTAAATCAGGAGTTTCATTAAGTTCGAAAAAGTATTTTTCTAATTGATAATCTTTAAGCTTTGATGGAACTATAGGAAGTAACATAAATTTATTTTGGCTTTCTGAAAAAGTGTATTTTTCAAATTCATTTACGTAAACTGTAAGAGCTTTTTTATATTCTTCTTTTTTGTAAAGAAGTTTAAAAGTTTGATTAGATTTAATTCTTTTATGTATTACTGATTCTGCATTTTTTTCCCATAAAATCACTTCATCTACTTGTTGAGTATCGATATTATATTTCATGTAAGAGTATGTATTATCATTAAAAATTCTATGAATTGAATTATTATCTTTATACTCTTTTGCAATATCTAAATAAGAAGATTTATTTGTAAAATAATGTCTTATTTTTCTATAAACTGTAATAGGTAGCCGAAGGTTACGAGAGCAAAGGAATCTTCTAATATTATGTTTCATATACCAATATGAAGCATATTGAATTGATTTATCATTTGAGTTTTTAAAAGTTTTTGTAACATATTTCATAATGTAAGCAACAGCACCACCTGCTGAGTTATACCAAGTATATTTGAAATCGATAGATTTTTTATTATTACCCCATTTTACTTTATCTGTAAAATATTCATAATATTTATTTTTAACTTCAAGGATTGAATCTTTAGGAAGAAACAACATTGCATGCATATGTGGAACAGCAGATTTATGAGGTTCATAAACTCTAAAGTACATTAATGATTGACCCGTAGATTTTCTAAGTTTTTGAAAAACTTGTAAATTTGTGAATTTATTCCAAATTTGTGTTAATTCTTTTGCAGTCGTATTTGGATTAATTTTTAAATTTCC
This sequence comes from bacterium, assembly GCA_018816105.1. GTDB lineage: Bacteria > Campylobacterota > Campylobacteria > Campylobacterales > Arcobacteraceae > Aliarcobacter. The sequence continues at coordinate 7,721 of JAHIWE010000028.1, forward strand.
ATTTCTATCTTTTTTATGAAATTGTGATGGAGCTGTAAGAGTTACAAAAACTGGATAAAGTTTCAATTCTTTTGCATAATCGAAAATAGAGTTAATTCTATTATTCATTTCTGCGAAATATTTATCAGGATTTAAATTTGCTGAGTAAGTAAAATCTAAAGCTGTTTTATTTTCTCCGAAATCAAAGTCAGAAAGATTATCTAACATCCATTGTTTTTGGTTTTTAACTTTTGTGTCTAAAAAGTCTATATCTAAATTTGTTATTCCATACATATTCGTGTTACCTCTTATATTTGTTTTTTAGGGTGTAGTAACTTTTTTAAAAGTAATCAAGGAAACTCAATCGCTCGTTCCTCGCTCAATCGTTTCTCCGAGTTCCTAGAGTTAATAGGCTTATTTGAGGGTTTTAATATCTCCAAGATAATACTATTCGTACTACATCTTTATTTTGTATTACTATTCCCGTTGGTCTTATTTTTCTTTTAACTTCGGGAGTTACCCTTCGGGTCGGGCTTTGACCCACGAGGGGCTAATAACTGCGTACTATTAGGCTATTCGCTCTGAATCCCTAACTCTTGCCGATGGCTTTTCAATAGTACCATTGGGGGTTATTCTAAACTCTTCTTATTCTTTTTATTTCTCTTCTTTTCGCCAAAGAAGCAAAGCAAAAAAAAATCTTTATCCTGATGGAGAATTGAACTTCCATTTGAATTTAATTTAACGAAATTGACTATTTTTTTTTGGAGGAAGAATTAGTCATTTGATAAGCCGTAAAGGTACTTAATTGGACATATATTGCGTTATACTCATTTTTTAAATATTGCAAATGATTTATAAATTTTCTAAAATCTGAAAGTGACTTATTATCCATCTTTTGGAAATTTGACTTAATTTCATCTAAACACAAATATATTTTTGTTTCTTGCAAAACTAAATTAGTGTTTAATTCTTCTATTCTTTTATTTGTGTTCATTTTAAGCCTTTAAAATAGTAAATGCTTTTTTCATTGCAAATACAGCCAGAGCAGAGGAAATAAATGCACCACCAGCTGAAAGTAAAAGAGGATCAAAATTATTATGTTGATTATTAGAAGGTTTAGGAGTTACTACAAATTTATATTCATAACTAATAGCTTCCCTATCTTCAATATCATCTTGTATATCTTCTAAAATAGGCTTATATTCAAAATCAATTGAATTATGTTCATCATTGAAAGATTTATTAAAAGGTGTATTTTCAAAGTGAGTAGGATTTTGTTCAAAAAAATTAAATTTCTTTAATTCATCATCTGTTAAACATGAAGCCATAGAACCAGTAAGTAAATATAGAAATTCATCTAAATTATAATTATCAATTTTATTCTTTTCAGTAAAAATAAAATGTTCTAAAAAAGTATTAATAAAACCATTAAAATCATCATTAATTTCATCTTTAGAAATATTTAAAAAACCATTAAAAATATCAGAGTGGGAATAGTTAGAATTTGGTGTAGATACTCTTTCAATTGGAATTTGAATTAAATCATCTTCAATAGAATTATGAGCCATATAATGAAGTAATTCATCTTTTGAGATAATATGAGTAAGAATATATTTATATTTATTAAAATCAATATTTAAATATTCACAAATAATTTCATCAATTTCACGTTTAGATACTCTTGTACTTTTTTTACCAATTTCATTAAAATCATATTGTCTTAATAAAATATTGTTTCTGTCTAAAATTTGAAAATTAGTTTCATTCTCTTTAATTAGATATTCTATAAAAGAACCATCATTTTGAAAAGAAATATATTTATAAACATTTGTTTCTTTTTCAAAACCTTTATACTTTAATCTATATTCTTTATCTAAATTCATTTCCATTTTTTATCCTTTAATTTAATTTATTTGGAACAATTATTTTAAAATCGTTAGTGTTGAAATTTTCTTCATTCACTAATTCAAAAACTACACTTAAATTACTTTTTGTTTCTTCATTTGATTCATATTTAAAAAGCCAACCAAGAAAAGGAATATCTGCTAAAAGTGGAATTTCTGTATAAGATGTTAAAACTTCTTTTTTATTGATACCTGTAAGAACTAATAGATTATTAACTGGAAGATGAAAAGGTTGTTTTATATATTTTTTGCTTGTAACTGGTAAATTATCTGTATTAGATTGAATGTTTGAAACATTTAATTCTAAATCTAAATAAACATTATTATCTGAATAAATATGAGGTGTAACAGTAATTTGTAAACCTATGTCTTTATATTCATAAGAATTAGAAGTTCTTAAAGCTGTATCGTTTATTGTAGTTGTACCCATTTGGTATGGAACATTTGAAACTACATTAAAAATAGTTTCTTTTTCATCTGATAACGTTAGAACTGGATTAGATATAAATTCGCTTGTACCTTCTGTATTTAAATATTTTAAGAAAGTATAAAAATTGTCTTTTTCACTTGATGGAACATTATTATTAACTGAAAATGGATAAGAAACTAAATTAAAAAAGAAGTTACCATTATTTTGAAGATTGATTTTAGAAGTATCAGAACCTAATTCTTTTAATTTATCTAAATTTGTATCAATGATAGAAACTTTTAATTTTAATTGTTTTGGAAGAACATCGATACTTTGAATCATTTGATTTATAGAGTCAAATTCTTTTTGTTTAGAGTAAATCATTAAAGTTTTAGAAGTTGATATGAATTCATATTTTATAAATTCTGTATATACTTTTAAAAAATTTGCTATATCTTCATATTTTACAAAGTTTAGTTTTATACTTCTGTATTTAAGTTCTTCTACATAAATATCTTTTTTTGTTACAAAATAAAATTTTTCATTTTTGATTAAATCTAAACCTTTTAAATTAACTGCTTTTCTAAAAGCTTCTAATAGATAGGAATCTTTATCATTAATTATAAAAATGATATTTTGATTTTTTAAATCTTCATCTATTAAAATATTAATAGAGTTTGTTTCACTTGCATATGTTGCAAATGTTGCCAGGTTCATCTCTAAAGTTTCAGCATGTATATTAGTTAGTAATACTAGGAATAATGCCAGAATTTTCATTTTGATTTTTTTCATTTTCGTTACCTCTTTCTTTTATAAAATTAAATTTGTTAGGAGCAGTTAAAACATAAATCATTAATTTATTGTTTTTTAGTTCTAAGTATTTTTTATCAGGGGGAATATCTATTAAATAAGTCTTTAATAGATTTTGTGGAATTTCAAAAATTGTTTTATCTTCAAAAGTGTAATAACACATAATCGAAAAACAATTAAATTTAAATAGTTTTAAATTAGGTTTTTCAATTGGATCTACCGCTGCTAAATTTTCTGTATTAGTATTCGAATTTATTGGAGTTTCTGAAGTTTTATTTTGTGGAAAAGTCTCATTTTTTGTATTGTTTTGAATAGGAGTTTCTTCTTTTATTTCTTCATCAACTGGTGCAATAGAACCCATTAAAGAATAAACAGATATTAAACAAGCACTAAGAGCAACCACAGCCATAAAAATATATTTATGTATAATTGATTTTCCATTTGAATCAGAACCACTTACATATAGAGAAAATATTTTTGAATCAGCTTTTACTGTATCTGTTCCTATTTTGTCTTTTTCATACATTCCAGCAGTTGAATACTGAATATATTTAAAAGTATTTTTAGACATTCTAAAACGTGAAGGAATAGCTCTATAAAAGTATTCAGCAACTCTTTTATATTCTGTATTTACTAAAGATAAATCTTGAGTAATTAATATTAATTCATGGTGTAGATGTGCATGATATGTAAACCACCAAACAAGTACAGAATCTTCTTTTGCTTTTAAATAATTATGACACTCATCAATCACAAAAAGAGTCCTA
>JAHIWE010000029.1 GCA_018816105.1 bacterium
AAATGGAACTGCTGTAATGGTAAATGATCATACTGCATTTAGAGTTGACTGGATGCCGTTTGGAGGAGCGAAAGCTTCAGGACTTGGACTTGGTGGAATTCACCATTCAATGGAAGAGTGTACTAATGAAAAAATGATGGTTATTAAATCTTCTTTTTTATAATAAGAGATTAAAACTATTTAAAAGCTAAGGTTTTAATGCCTTAGCTTTTTTTATTTCTTAATAATTTATATATATTAATAATCTTTTTTTTTAATCTACTTCTAGTTGAGAAAATATTTTCTTTTATGGCTTTTTTTAAATCAATAGATTTTTCTTTTATAAACATGTAACTTGATGAATTTTTAATCTTTTCAATCATTAAAATTAATTTATTATATACAAAATTAAACCACTTAAATTCTAATAATCGCCCTTTTGTTATATTAAAAAACCAAAAAATAAAAGCAGCAACTGGAATTTTTAGTATATAAATAGAAACTGCACTAATAATATGTCCAGAAACAAATAAAACTCCTGCATAAACACCAATTAGTTCTACAACAATAAATATACTAAGAAAAAATATTAAAATAAAATATGAGTTTAAAGATAAGATTTTAGGAATAAGATTTTTAAATAAAGATAGATTTGTAATGAAGTTTAATATAGGTCTAGCAAGCTTTTCCCAAATTAATTCTTCAAATATTATATAAATAAATACTAAAACAATTAAAAATATATTTAGTATTTTTTTATACATTTTATATTATAAAGCTTTTGTTTTTTTTGTTTTTCTATAATACCAAAGGGCTAAAATAGCTAATAAAACTAATATAACAATAACTATAGTATGTAAATACTCTTTAATTAAAGCTTCATTTCCACCTAAGAAATATCCTAAAAGTGTAAGAATAATAACCCAAATTCCAGCACCTAAACTTGTATATATACAAAAAATGAAAAGATTCATACGAGCAAGTCCAGCAGGGAATGAAATATATTGTCTAACAGCAGGTATTAATCTTCCTGAGAATGTTGAAATATGACCATGTGATTTAAAGAACTCTTCCATTTTTGTAATAGTCTCTTCTTTTATAAAAAAATACTTACCATATTTAATTAAAAATCTTCTTCCAAACTTAACAGCTAAATAGTAGTTAAATAAAGCTCCAGCAAGAGAACCTAGAATTCCCACAATAATTGCAATATAGATGTTCATTTCGCCTTTGTAGGCCAAATAACCAGCAGGAATCATAACAACTTCAGAGGGAAATGGGAAAAATGAGCTTTCTAAAAACATCATAATAAAAATACCGGCATAGCCTAAACTTCCAACAGTTTGAACTATAAAATCAACTATACTTGCAAGCAAGGGAATCCTTTAGATTAATTTTTTCCATTTAATAATTGAACTATTAATAAGTTCAAATATTTTTTCATTTGTAGGTTCAACCTCATCAAAATAATCAGAAACAATTTTTAAAATATAAAAATCTTTAATATTTTCTTTACAGATTTGTGAAAAGAATCGTGCTTGTTTATCAACAAGTAAAGTTTCTAAATTTTCATCTGTATCTAATGATTTTTCAACAGTTGTAATATTTGCAAAGTTTAGTCCACCAATAAATCTATTGGTACAAAAAAGTGTTCCAAGTGCAATTGAGCCATCACTACAAGATGCAATACTTAAATCAAATGCTTTTGAAATTGAATAGTTTTTAAAAATATAATCCAAAGACTTAACTATTAAATCTTTACTTACTCCAGATATTATAAGTAAGATATCATCATTGGAATATATTTTGTTTTCGACAGAGTTTTCTAATTCTTTCAAATTAAAAAAATCAATAATCGGAGTTGCTTCGATTATTGATGTTGTGTGAATTAAGATCTTAGACATAAAATCAAACTAAGGCCTAAGCCAAAGTTTTACTTTCTTTTAAGTTCTTTAATTCTTGCAGCTTTACCTTTTAATCCTCTTAAGAAGTTTAATTTAGCTCTTCTTACTCTACCTCTTCTGATTACTTCAAAAGATTTTAAAGATTCAGAATATAATGGGAAAATTCTTTCTACACCGATTGAATTTGCACCAATTTTTCTAACTGTAAAAGTTGAATCTACACCGTTTCCACTTCTACCAATAACAATACCTTCAAAAAGCTGAACTCTTTTTTTCTCACCTTCTTTAATCTCTACACCAAGTCTTACAGTATCTCCTGCTCTGAACTGAGGGATCTCTTTTGACTCAATTTGTGCTGCTTCAAAACTAGCTATGTATCTATTTTTCATCGTTTTTCCTTATTAGGTCTATAATATTTTGTCTTACAATTGGACATCTGGAATTTTAAGTCGGAAATTTTACTATGATTTCCCTTTAAGAATTCTTTAACAACACTTAAATTTTGGAAAATTTCAGGTTTTGCAAAAGATGGTGCTTCCAAAAGGTTGTTTTCATAGCTCTCAACATCCAAAGAATCGGCATTTCCAAGTACTTTTTCAACATTTCTAGAAATGGCATCTGCCATCACTAAAGAGGGTAATTCACCCCCTGTTAAAATAAATTCTCCTATAGAAAATACCTCATTTGCATATTTTTCTATAACTCTTTCATCAATTCCTTCATATCTTCCACTCACAAATACTATGTTTTTTTTCTTTGCTAATCGCTTCGCATCATTTTGTCTAAATGGCTTAGCAGCAGCAAGAGGAAAAACAATATAAGCATCTGTATTTTTACTTTTTATTTCATCTAAACAATCAAATAAAGGTTGGCAAGTAAGAAGCATTCCTGCTCCTCCACCTACCATTTGCTCATCAACTTTTTTATGTTTATTAGTTGTAAAATCCCTTGGATTATAAAACTCATAAGATATAAAATTTGATTCAATTGCTCTTTTTAAAATAGAGTCATGGAAATATGGCTCAATTAGATTTGGGAAAAGTGTTACAAACGTAAATTTCAAACTTATAATTCACACACTTTATAAATAAAGTATGTACTCCTTTTTTCTTAGAATGATACCATATTTACTTTTATTTATAATTAAGCATTAATTATTTACACTTCGCACCTATTAATAATAAAAGGTTTTATTTGAAATTACTAAATGGATTTGGCAAAAAATATTTTACTCTTTGTTCAATACAGGCATATGCTGTTGCTCCAAAACTACATAGTACTATTACATCATTTAAAAATCATATTAATACAAAACTATCTTCTGCAAACAAAGATGAAGTTGATGAAGAAGAATCCCCACCAAATTTACAAGAGAGTTTATTATCTTGTTTTATTCAAAAAAGAAAACCTTGTCATTGTGATTGTGTCTTTAAAAGAAAAACTGCATTAGCAGTTAGCTTATTTAGATTTATTCCTAGATGTCCTTATTATGACACATTCTTTGCATTTAGAAGAACAGGTGTTCACCCTCCAAAACTTGCTTAATTCTTAAAACTTATCATAATCAAAACAAA
>JAHIWE010000030.1 GCA_018816105.1 bacterium
GAGTGTACAAATTGTGGAAGATGTGTAGAAGTGTGTGATGATGATGCACTTAATTTTTCAATAAAAAATTTAAAAAAGGGAGAACAAAATGAAGTTAGGTAAATTAACTTTAGGTATCGTTACAGCTGCAACTCTTTTAGTTGTTGGATGTACAGCTGCAAAAACTGTAAGCGAAGAGTCTTTAGGATTAAGAACTACAAATCTTTATACTGAAGATACAACAACAGGTGATAAAACTCAATATAGTAATAAAGCGGCTGGAACTAGTACAAAAATAGCAAGAGCTTTTGAAAATGCTCCACCTATGATTCCTCATGATGTAGAAGGAATGCTACCTATTACTATTGATAATAATCAATGTACTATGTGTCATGATCCAGCAGTTGCACAATCAATGGGAGCAACTCCAATTCCTAAAACTCACTTTACAAGTTTTAGACCAGAAACTAAGCTTACTAAAGATGGTGTAATGTTACAAGAAGGTAAACATCTTAATAATACAAGTGATATCAAAACTGTTGAAAAACCACTTGAAACACTTGCAGGAGCAAGATTTAACTGTAGTCAATGTCATGCTCCTCAATCTGAAGGAAATGATATACCAAAAAATAACTTTGCTACTGAATTTAGAAGTGAAGGTTTAAATGGTCATTCAAATTTAATTGATACAATTAATGAAGGTGTTAAATAAACCATGAAACGAAGAGAACTTTTTAGTTCTCTTGCTTCATCTTTTAATAAAAAAGAGAAACAAGAGAAAATTTTAAGACCTCCATATTTTCAAATAGAGAATGATGACTCTATTTTTTTTACAAACTGTATATCTTGTGAAGGTCTATGTGGTACAGCTTGCGAAGAAAATATCATAATTATTCAAGAAGACATGACACCAAAACTTGATTTTACTTTAAGTGGATGTACCTATTGTGATGAATGTGCAAATGCTTGTCCACATGAAGTTTTAAAATTAGAATATAAAAAACATATAAATGCTAAAATAGAGATTGATGTATTATCTTGTTTAGCATGGAATCAAACAATGTGTTTTTCATGTAAAGATCCTTGTTTAGATGATGCAATTGATTTTTTAGGCATGTTTAGACCAAGTTTAAATGACAAATGTACTTCATGCGGATTTTGTATAAAAGTATGTCCTACAAATGCTATAAAAATAGTTTCTTAAAGATTGGAGAAAAGATGAATATATTAAAAAGCTTTTTATTAACTGCTTTTATTTTTAGCTTATCTATTTCAAATATAAATGCAAAAGATTTAAAGCCTGATCATTTTTTAGTAGCAAGTGGTGGAGTAACAGATTTAGTTTTAAAAGAAAATAAACTTTATGTGGCAACAACAGCTTCAAGTGTTGATATTTTTAATATTACTACAAATGAAAAGATTGATTCAATAAAAATGCCTAAAATAAAAGATTTTTTAGGAGATGTTATAGATTCAAAAATTTATAGTGTTGATGTTTTAAATGATAATATTTTAATTCTTTCTCAAGGTGAGAAAGGTGGAAGAAATATTAATATCTATAAAGATGGTCAAATGCAAAGTATCATTGAAGATAAAGAAAGATTATTTATAGGTCGTGCAAAATTCTTAGATGAAAATCATATTATTTATGCCCTACTTTCAAATCAAATTTACCTTTATGATATAAGAAATAAAAAAGTTTTAAATGAGATTCAGATATCTCAATCAAAATTTTCAAACTTTAAATTCACTCAAGACAAAAGTAAAATTGTAATTTGTGATGAAAGTGGCATAATAACCATGATTGATTCAAAAAGTTTTGAAGTACTAAAAACTTTTAAATATCAAAATCTTGATAATGTTTTTCAAGTTGATATTAGAAACAATTTTATTTTAACAGCAGGACAAGATAGACGAGCAGCTGTTTATAATCTTAATACAAATAAAGCTTATTATAAAGAATTCTCATTTCTTATTTATAGTGCAGCTTTAAGTCCAAGTACAAATCTAGCAGCAGTTGCTAGTGATGAAGAAAACAACGTAACAATTTTTGACACAAGAAGTAAAGAAAACTTATATAAGCTATTTGAAAATAAAGCTACTTTAACAAATATTTTATTTATAAATGAAAATGAAATTATTGTTACAAGCGATGATAAACAAATAAACTATTATAAAATTGATTAAATTAAAAGGATTATAAAATGAATATTTCAAGTATAGTTGTAAAAGCACTACCAAAACACCTAAATGAGGTTGTTGAATCTTTAAAAAATTGTGATGTATGTGATTATCACATGCATGATGAGCAAGGAAGAATAATCATAACAATTGAAGGGGAAGGTGTTCAAGAAGAATTAAAAAAACTAAAAGTTATTGAAGCAATTCCTCATGTAATGAGTGCTGATATGCAAATGGCTTATAGTGAAGAAGAACTTAGCTCTCATATGCAAGTCCTTGAAAATGCTGATGCTGTACCAAAAGTATTAAATCAAAAAGATATTCAACCACATGAGATTGTTTATAATGGTGATTTAAAGAAAAAAGATTTAGAAGGCTTTGCTAGAACATTTGATAAAACAGGAAAATAATATGGAATTTTTATCTGGAAACTTTTTATGTGAAACTATTGTTCCAAAAGATGAATTAATAGTTTCAAGAACAGATTTAAAAGGAATCATTACTTATGCTAATGATACTTTTGCACAAATCTCAGGTTATGAAGCAGATGAATTAATAGGGAAACCTCATAATATTGTAAGACATCCAGATATGCCTAAAAGTATATTTAAAGATTTATGGAAGCAACTACAAACAACTGGAAGATGGTCAGGTGTAGTAAAAAATCTTCGTAAAGATGAGGGTTTCTATTGGGTATATGCCGAAATTTCAGGTGTATATAAAGATGGAAAACTAGTTGAATATAAATCAATTAGAACACCTATATCTTTTAATGATAAACTAAAACATCAACTTCTTTATGACAAAATAAAAAAAGACTCAAACGAACCTACAAGAAAGATTATATATAACTAGATTAAATTTAAGTTTAATATAGTTAAATTAATTTCCAATTAATATACATTAATTACATATAAATTATGATTTTTTTCGAAATTGGCTAAAAAATAGCCTCTTTTGCTATTCTATTGTTACTATTACTATATATACTTTGTGTTGAATTTAATTCAATAAATAAAATACAAAGGATAAGAAATGAAACTATTAAAGACTTTATCATTAAGTGCTGCAGCATTAGCTCTTGCCTCAACTGTATCATCAGCTGATACATTGGATTCAGTAAAAGAAAAAGGTGTAGTGACTTGTGGAGTATCAACGGGTATTGCTGGATTTTCAGCAACTGATTCAAGTGGTGAATGGAAAGGTTTAGATGTTGATATGTGTAAAGCAGTTGCATCAGCAGTTCTTGGTGATTCAACAAAAGTAAAATATGTTCCACTAACAGCTAAAGAAAGATTTACAGCTCTTCAAAGTGGTGAAATTGATTTACTTGCTAGATCAACTACATGGACTTTAACAAGAGATGCTTCACTTGGACTAAACTTTGTTGGTGTAAACTATTATGATGGTCAAGGATTCCTAGTAAATAAAGGTATTGGAGTAAATTCTGCTAAAGAATTAGATGGTGCAACTGTTTGTATTCAAGCGGGAACAACAACAGAATTAAACGTAACTGACTATTTCACAGCTAATAAAATGACTTATAAACCAATTACATATGATACATCGGGACAAACAATCGAAGGATTTAAATCAGGAAGATGTGACGTTGTAAGTTCTGATGCTTCTCAACTTTATGGTTTAGTTTTAAAAGTTCAAGATCCAACTAGCGTAAAAGTACTTCCTGAAATTATTTCAAAAGAGCCATTAGGCCCTGTAGTTAGACAAGGTGATGATAAATGGTTTAATATCGTTAAATGGTCTCATATTGCTATGTTAAATGGTGAAGAATTTGGTCTTACAGCTAAAAATATTGACTCAATGGCAAATACTACAAATCCAGATATTCAAAGATTCTTAGGGATCAATGGTGAGCCAGGTAAAATGTTAGGTATTGATGACAAATGGGCATATAATATTATCAAACAAGTTGGTAATTATGGTGAATCATTTGATAGAAATGTTGGAATGGGTTCTGCTTTAAAAATTGAAAGAGGTTTAAATAAACTTTGGAATGATGGTGGTCTTCAATATGGAGCACCAATTAGATAATAATCTGATTTAAATAAAAAGTTTTATATTTAGGGAGGCTTATCCTCCCTTTCTTTTATAAGGTAAAAAAATGAACAAGCAAAACAAAAGCTCTATTTTTTCAGCAACATTTTACAACAATCCTGAAAACAGAGCAATCATATATCAAATAATTGCACTTGCAGCAATATTTATGTTTACATATTTTGTTATTAATAATATGTTTACAAATATAGAAAAACGTGGAATTACTACAGGATTTGATTTTTTAGGAAATCAAGCGGGATTTGGTATTTTACAAACACTAATACCATATCAAGAATCTGATAGTCATGGAAGAGTATTTATTGTAGGATTATTAAACACTGTTTTAGTATCAGCAATCGGAATATTTTTTGCATCAATAATCGGACTTTTAGTTGGAGTTGGAAGACTCTCATCAAATTGGATGGTTTCTAAACTATCTATGGTTTATGTGGAAACATTTAGAAATATACCAATTCTTTTACAAATACTTTTTTGGTATAACGTTGTTTTAGCATCATTACCTTCACCTAAGCAAAGTATATCTTTTTTTGACTCTATTTTCTTTAATAATCGTGGGTTATATATACCTAAACCATTACTAGAAAGTGGGTTTATTTGGGTAGGAATTGCATTTATTATTGCAATTATTGCAGTGGTTTATTTATCAAATTGGGCCAAAAAAAGACATGATGAAACAGGGGAAAGTTTCCCACTATTTTTTGTATCATTAGCTATATTAATAGGTTCTCCTTTACTTGTATTTTTATTAAGTGGCTCACCTGCTACTTTAGATTATGCAAAATTAACAGGCTTTAACTTTAAAGGTGGTTGGACTTTAATTCCTGAACTTTTAGCACTAGCTTTCGCACTTAGTATTTATACAGCAACTTATATTGCAGAAGCTGTTCGTGCTGGTATTGAAGCTGTTCCAAAAGGACAAAAAGAAGCTGCAAGTGCCTTAGGATTACAAGATAGTGTAATTTTGAAAAAAGTTGTATTACCTCAAGCTTTAAGAGTAATTATTCCTCCTGTTATTAATCAATATTTAAATTTAGTGAAAAACTCATCACTTGCAACTGCAATTGGTTATCCAGAGCTTGTAACTATATTTTCAGGAACATCACTAAATCAGGTCGGACAAGCAGTTGAAATTATTTTAATGACAATGGCTGTTTATTTAACACTTAGTATTTTAATATCAATTCTAATGAATTATATAAATTCTAGAATGCAAATAAAGGAGAGATAATGGCTATTTATGAAAAACAACAAGCAAGACCTGCTCCTTTAGGAGCTAAAGGAATTATTCATTGGGTTAAAGAAAATCTTTTTTCATCGATTATTAGTTCAATTTTAACACTTGTATCTTTATATTTTTTATATTTAATTCTTCCTCCTTTATTAGATTGGATGATTTTTGATGCTACTTGGAGTGGAACAAAAGAAGAGATTACAAAAAGTGGAGCTAGATGGATTTTTATTATTGAAAAATTCAACCAATTTATTTACGGATTTTATCCAGAAGAGTTATATTGGAGACCAAACTTAGCATTAGTTATTTTTGTAACTTATGTAATTGCATTTAGAAAAATTCATAATATAAAAGTTAAAGCGTTTATTATTATTTCTTTTCCTATTATTTGCTACACATTAGTAGCAGGTGGATTTGGATTAGAAACTGTTGAAACTTCTAAATGGGGTGGATTATTATTAACTATAATTGTTGCATCAGTTGGAATTATTGCTTCATTTCCGATAGGAATTATATTTGCATTAGGTAGACAATCTAATATGCCAATTATTAAAACAATTAGTGTTATTTATATTGAATTTATAAGAGGTGTTCCTTTAATTACTTTACTATTTATGTCATCTGTAATTTTGCCATTATTCTTCCCTGAGGGAATGGATTTTGATAAATTATTAAGAGCATTAATTGGTATTACACTTTTTCAAGCTGCATATATAGCAGAAGTTGTAAGAGGAGGATTACAAGCTATTCCAAAAGGTCAATATGAAGCTGCAGATGCACTTGGATTAACTTATTGGAAAAAAATGGGACTTGTAATTCTTCCTCAAGCACTTAAAATTTCTATTCCAAATATTGTTGGTTCATTTATATCTTTATTTAAAGACACAACATTAATCTTAATTATTGGATTATTTGATATTTTAGCAATGGTAACACTAACAAATAGTGATACAAATTGGCTTGGCTTTGAAACAGAAGGTTATGTTTTTGTAACAATGATTTATTGGGTGATTTGTTTTAGTATGTCTAAATATGCTAAATCAATTGAAATTAAATTTAATACAGATAGAAAATAATAGGATTATAAAATGAATGAATTAGAATATATGATACAACTAAAGAATTTAAATAAATGGTATGGTGATTTTCACGTATTAAAAAACATAAATTTAAATATAAAAAAAGGTGAAAGAGTAGTAATTTGCGGACCTTCAGGTTCTGGAAAATCAACAACTATTAGATGTATGAATAGACTTGAACAATTTCAAGAAGGTCAAATTATTATTGATGGATTAGAATTAACAGAAGATGTAAAAAGAATTAGAGAAGATAGA
>JAHIWE010000031.1 GCA_018816105.1 bacterium
AATTGTAGAAGATGAAAAAAGATTAGCTCAGTTATTAAAAGATGCAATATCTGATTCTTTTTTTTCGGTAGTTATTGCAAAAGATGGAAATGAAGGATTAAAAAAATTTAAAACTTTTAAACCTGATATTATAATAACTGATATTATGATGCCTTTTTGTGATGGTTTAGAAATGACTCAAAAAATAAAAGAAACAGATGAGCTAATACCAATAATAGTATTAAGTGCCCACTCAGAAAAAGAAAAGCTTTTAAAAGCCATAGATTTAGGCATAAATAAATATTTTATAAAACCTTTTGATCCAGATGAACTAATAGAACATATAATCAAAATTGCTCCTAAATTAAACAAACAAAAACAAGTTACTTTAAAAGATGGTTTTATTTTTGATAATAATTCCATGTCTTTGTATAAAGAATCAATTTTAGTAACTCTTACAAAAAGAGAAAAAGAGTTTTTACATCTTCTAATAAAAAATAAAAATAGTATTGTTGCAAGCTCTACAATAAAAGAAACTTTATGGAATGAAGAGGTAAATGATGAAAGATTAAGAACTTTTATCAAAAGATTAAGATTAAAAACATCAAAAGATTTAATAGAAAATATATCTTCCCAAGGATATTTAATTTCTATATTGGATATTTAAACCTAAAGAGTTTATTTTATCTTTATCTATATCTTGTGATTTTGAAATATTTCCTATATTTGAAGGTGTTTCAAGAAAGTTTTGTAAGTAGTAAGTATTTTTATATTTTAACTCTTTTATAGCTTTTATCATCTCATTTATATCATCTTCATTTAAAAGCGCTGTATTTATAGTAGATCTAAGTTCAAAGTTAAAATCAATATCAATTAAGTATTGTATTGTCTTAATAGTATTATCATATATACTAACTCCTGTTATATCTTTAAATTTATATTTTGGAGCTTTAAAATCAATAGCAATATAATCTAATAAATTTAAATTTATTAGCTCTTTTATTTGTTTTAAGTTTGTTGCATTGGTATCAAGTTTTATTTTAAAACCTAATTTTTTTATCTCTTTGCAAATTGGTATAACATTATGAACTGTTGCTTCTCCACCTGATAAAACCACTGAATCAAGAAGTCCAACTCTTGTTTTTAAAAAATCAAGAATATTATTTTGAGTGTATTTTCCTTCTTTTGTATAAACTATATTATCATTATAACAATACAAACATCTAAAATTACATGAAACAAACCAAATTATGCAAGAGATATGTCCTACATAATCGGTTGTTGTAAATCTAGTTAGATCATATACAATCTTTTGATTCAATGAATTTAACTCTTTGATTGTGCTCACCTTTTTTCCCTATATTAAAACTTTCTACTGGTCTATGGTAACCCATAACCCTAGTATAAACCATACATTTTGTTCTTTTTTCGCTATTTCTTTCAAGCAATTCTTGTTTTTTCATCATTTTTAATTTCCTTTTTTAAGATTTCTTCATCACATTTTGGGCAATACTCATGTTCACCATGTAAATAACCATGAATATCACAAACAGAAAACAATGGAGTTACGGTGATATACGGTAACTTAAAGTTTGTAATTGTATTTTTTACAAATTTCCTACAAGCATCTATTGATGATATTCTTTCACTCATATATAAGTGTAAAACTGTACCTCCTGTATATTTACATTGCAATTCATCTTGCAGTGTTAATGCTTCAAAAGGATCATCTGTATAATCAACAGGTAGTTGTGAAGAGTTAGTATAATAGATATTTTTACCAGATCCAGCTTGAATAATATCTTTGTATCTTTTTTTATCCTCTTTAGCAAATCTATAAGTAGTACCTTCTGCTGGTGTTGCTTCAAGATTGTATAAATTTCCAGTTTCTTCTTGAAATTTAATCATTTTTTCTCTCATAAAATCTAAGATTTCTAAACAAAATTGATTTCCAATAGTAGAAGAAAGATCTATATTTTCTCCAAAATAGTTTTTAATCATTTCATTCATTCCATTTACACCAATGGTAGAAAAGTGATTATTAAAATTAGGTAAATATCTTTTTGTATAAGGATAAAGACCTCTATCATACATATCTTTTACAAATACTCTTTTCTTTTCAAGAGTAGATTTTGATAATTCCATGAGTTCTTCAAGACGTGAAAGCAAAGCATTTATATCACCTTTATGTAAATATCCAAGTCTTGCCATGTTAATTGTAACAACTCCAATACTTCCTGTCATTTCAGCCGAACCAAAAAGACCACCACCACGTTTTAAAAGTTCTCTTAAGTCAAGTTGTAATCTACAACACATAGAACGTACATGACCTGGTTTATAGGCTTTCTCATTTTCTACTAAATTTCCATTTTCATCTTTTACATATTGGCTTCCAATAAAATTCTGAAAATATGAACTTCCTATTTTTGCCGTATTTTCAAATAATACATCTGTATTTTCTCCATACCAATCAAAATCTTCAGTGATATTAACAGTTGGAATTGGAAAAGTAAAAGGTTGCCCAGTTTTATCACCTTGTGTCATTATTTCATAATAAGCTTTATTTATTTGGTTCATTTCTCTTTGGAAATCTTTATATGTTAATTCTTCAAAAGATTTATAACCTTTTTCTTTTATTTTTTCTAATAACTCATCATTATGAAAATCTTTAAAAAGATGTTTTTGATTTCTAGTTGGAATTTGGTCTTTTAAATCAGTTGGAACCGTCCAATCAATAGTAATATTTGTAAAGGGACTTTGTCCCCAACGTGCTGGAACATTTAAATTATAAATAAAAGATCTAACAGCTTTTTTTATTTCAGAGTATGATAAATTATCTTTAAAAACATATGGTGCTAAATAAGTATCAAAACTACTAAAAGCTTGAGCTCCAGCCCATTCACTTTGTAAAATTCCTAAAAAGTTTGCCATTTGTCCTAATGCTTCTCTAAAATGATTAGGAGCCGTACTTTCAACTCTTCCTCTTACTTGATTAAATCCCTCATCAAGTAAAACTCGCAAAGACCAACCAGCACAATAACCACTTAGACAATCTAAATCATGAATATGGTAATCAGCATTTCTATGTGCATAGCCCTCTTCTTTAGAATAAACCTTATCAAGCCAATAATTAGCAATTACTTTTCCAGCGCTATTATTAATAAGTCCTGCATGAGAATAACCTGTATTTGAATTTGCTTTTATTCTCCAATCACTTCCATTTATATACTCTTGTATTGTTTGAGTTGAATTTATATATGTAGTATCGTCTTCAAGTTGTAAAATATGCTCTCTTTGAATTTTATGTAAATGTCTATATAAAATAAATGATTTCATTACCTCAAAATATCTAGCTTTAAATAGCTCTTTTTCAATAATATCTTGTATATCTTCAACTGCAACTAATCTTTTTTGTTTTATTTCGAACAAAACATTAAAAAATATAGAAATATCATATTGAATATTTACACTTTTAAATGCTTTTTTTATTGCGTCTTCTATTTTGTAAGATTCAAATTTTTGTTTTGTTCCATCTCTTTTTAATATGCTCTCAATCATTAATATTCCTTTTTAAAGATTTTGTAATTGTATGGGAGATTTTCTTAATAAGTAATGAGTGTTTTTGTCACAAAAGTGTCATAAAATGGCACTTGCAAGGAATATTACAAATATATCTATCAAAATAAAGAGAAGTTTTTTTATAATAAAACAGTAAATTTTAAGTAGTTCTAAAGTTAAATTAAATAGAATGTTCGTTTTTATTAATTACAGAGGAAATAAAATGAGACATTTCTTAACATTAGCTGATTATTCTAAAGAGGAAATTTTAGAAATATTAACACTTGCTAAACAGATCAAAGAAGAAACTAAAGCTAGAGTTTTCAAAGATTACATGCCAAAACAAACATTGGGAATGATTTTTGAAAAAAGCTCTACACGAACTAGAGTATCTTTTGAAACTGGGATTTATCAATTAGGTGGTATTGGTTTATTTCTTTCATCAAATGATATTCAACTTGGACGTGGTGAGCCAATGAGTGATACTTCAAGAGTTATTTCTAGAATGGTTGATATGGTAATGATTAGAACTTTTGAACAAAGTAAGATTGAAGAATTTGCAAAATACTCAAAAGTTCCTGTAATAAATGGTTTAACAAATGAGTTCCATCCTGTTCAACTTATGGCTGATTATATGACAATACAAGAAGCAGGTCTTGATAAAGATTTAGTTGTGGCATATATTGGTGATGGAAATAATATGGCTCATTCATGGCTTAATATGGCTGCAAAACTTGGTTTTGAACTTAGAATTGCAACACCTAAAGGTTATGAAGTGGATGCTAATATACTAGCAAATGCTCTTGAAATGGCAAAATTAAGTGGTGCAAAAATCACTATAACCAATGATCCTAAAGTTGCTGTTAAAAACTCAACAGTTGTAACAACAGATACATGGGTATCAATGGGACAAGAAGAGCAAAAAGAGAAAAGAGTTAAAGACTTTAAGGGATATATAGTTGATTCAGATATGATGAAAGTAGCACAAGAAAAAGCTATTTTCCTGCACTGTTTACCAGCTTATAGAGGTTATGAAGTAAGTGAAGAAGTTATGGAAGGCCCTCAAAGTTTAATCTTTGAAGAAGCAGAAAATAGACTACATGCACAAAAAGGTGTAATGGTTTGGTTAGATAGAAAAAGAGATTGCAAATAAATGATAGATTTTAAAAAATTCGAGAAATATTCAAGACCAGGGCCTAGATATACATCGTATCCAACAGCACCTGAGTTTAGTGTTGAGTTTACACAAGATGATTTAAAAGAGTATTACAAAAACCAAAGTGATGATAGAGCAATATCTTTATACATTCATATGCCTTTTTGTAGAAGTGCTTGTTATTTTTGTGGATGTAATACTATTTTTACGTCAAAAGAAGATAAAAAAGTAACTTATATAGAATATTTAAAAAAAGAATTAAATATTTTAAGAAATCATTTAAATACACAAAGAGTTGTAACTCAAATGCACTTTGGTGGAGGAACGCCAACGTTTTTTTCTCCTTCTCAATTAGAAGAAGTAATTAAGGCTGTTAAAGAAATTTTTCCAAATTTTGCTACCGATGCTGAAGTTTCATGTGAAGTAGATCCAAGACATTTTACAAAAGAGCATATGGATGTACTTAAAGATGGTGGTTGTAATAGATTAAGTTTTGGTGTTCAAGATTTAGATGAAACTGTACAAAAAACTATTCATAGAATTCAACCATTTGAATTAACACAAAATGTAATTAAAATAGCAAGAGATGCTGGAATTCACTCTGTAAATACAGATTTAATATATGGTCTTCCTCATCAAACAAGAGAGAGTTTTAAAAAGACTTTAGAAAAAATGATAACTTTAGATACTGATAGATTTGCAGTATTTAATTATGCTCATGTTCCTTGGCTTATGAAAACAATGAGAAAATTTGATGAAACTACATTTCCCAAACCAAAAGAAAAACTAGAGATGTTAAAAGATACAATTGATTTCTTTACATCAAATGGTTATAAAATGGTAGGAATGGATCACTTTGCAAAACCTGAAGATGAGTTATTTAAAGCTATTTCAAAAAGTGAATTACATAGAAATTTCCAAGGGTATACAACAAAAGGTGGAGCTGATTTAATAGGAATTGGTCTTACATCTATTGGAAATGGTGTTGATTATTACGCTCAAAATTTCAAAGAATTAGACGATTGGGAAAAAGCTTTAGATAATGGTGATTTACCTGTATTTAAAGGTTATAGATTATCTTTAGATGATCAATTAAGACAATTTGTAATTATGGAATTAATGAGTAATTTCTCTTTAAATATAACAAGAGTTGAAAAAGAGTTTAATATTAACTTCAAAGAGTACTTCAATGATGCGCTAGAAGCTCTAAAAGAGTTCGAAGAAGCAGAACTAATAACAATCACTGATGAAAGAATAGAAGTGTCTCAAACGGGAACTATGCTTATTAGAAATATTTGTATGCCATTTGATGCATATTTAAATAACATCCCTGAAGATAAAAGAAGATTTTCTAAAACTATTTAAATAAAGTAGCATTTAATGCTACTTTATTCTTTGAGACCTTCCAAAAATCAAATACAAAATTGCGCCTAAAACTGGAAAACAAAAAAGAACAAGAATCCAAATAATTTTATTATAACCTGTAAACTCATGTTTTAAAATATCTATTAAGATATAAACATATAAAATAAAAGTAAAAATTATAAATACCATTATAAAAGAAGAGATTAGAACACCCATCATTTTTCAACTCCTTTATTAAAGCTTTCTATATATTCATTCATCAAAGAAAAATCAACCTTATCATCAATTTTTATATCTAAATCCATTAAATAAAGATTTTTTAAATTGAATTTTTCTAGTTTCACAAAATCTTTTCCTGTTGTCAAAAACGAATAATCTTTATATTTTTCTTGGATATTTTTTATATCTTCATTTGTAAAATCATAATGATCAGGGAAAGAAATCATTTTTATATATTTTGGCAAAAATTCCAATAATCTTTTTGGTTTTGAAATAGCTGTTATTAAAACTGTTTTAGAAGGAAGTTCTTTTTCAACACCATCTTTTTTAATAGTAATAACTCTTTTAAAATCTGTTCCTTCAAGAAGTTCAATATCAGCTTGTGCATAAAACCCTTTTGGTTCTCTATATCCACCACTTGGTAAACAAAAGATATTTGTAGGCTCATCTTTTGGCCTTAAAAGAATATTGAATTTTGAGATTTGATATTTTGAAAATCCATCATCTAAAAAAACTATTTTACATCCTAACTCTTTTGCTTTTAAAATAGCTTTAATTCTATTTTCACTTACAATTACACTTGCATTTTTTAAAGAGTTTGCTAAAAGCATTGCTTCATCGCCGCTTGTTTTTACATCTACTAAAATTTTACCATTATGTGAGACTATAAATAAACCCTTTGAAGCTCTTCCATATCCTCTTAAAATTACACATACATTTTCATACTTTGAAGCTAGCTTTATAGTAATTGGCGTTTTACCACTACCTCCAACAATTATATTTCCTACTGAGATA
>JAHIWE010000032.1 GCA_018816105.1 bacterium
TCATCAATCACAAAAAGAGTCCTATAAATATTTAATTCTTTTGCTTTTTCGATAAGTTCATAATCAGTTTTTTTTAGTAAATATAAATTATGTAGGGTTTTTAACTTATTGTATAAATCAGAAAAATCTAAATGTAATATTTTTTCAGATATTTCAAAATTAAATTGATTTATATTTGTATATGCATTATCAAATAAAACTTCTTGAATTACATAAATTTTAAAAAATAAAAATTTATATAAAGAAATTATCTTTTCATCTTCATTTAAATTATAATCTTTAATTTTTATATAAGTTTTATTTTTAGGTTTTACAAAAGTATAATAAAGCAAAACCATAGCTTTATATGTTTTACCACTTCTAGGCACACCCGTATAATATTTAATAGCCATTACTTAACCCCTAAGTTAATTAAAACAGCAATTTTAAAATATTCATCAGCGATTGATTGAACAGAGTTTAAAACAAATTTAGAAACAAATAAAATTAATAAAGAAGTGAAAATATAAGTAAATGAAGAAAACATTAATACTAAAGCATCTATAAAACCAATTGATTGAAGTATTGAAATTGGTAAATCTAAAAATGTATTAGAATAAGTAGAATTTATTAAATTAAACAATTCTACACTTGTATTATATATCCATAAGATAATAGTTACAACAGTTGCTAAGTAAGAAAATCTAACAAGAACTAAAGCACCTATAACAGTAAATTGAAGAGTTAATACTGCACCACTTATAAAAAAAGCTTTTCCTAATCTCCAAATCCAAGAACCAAGAAACCCAACACCTGAGAAAAACCAAACTACTAAACCAACCATACTATAATCCTTTAATTATTGAAATTGTAAAAAATATAATTGCAATGAATAAAATTATTAAAATAAAAGGGTATAAATAAGGTCTTAACTTTGAAGTTTGTTCACAAAAATCTACATTAAAATTAATATTACTTTGACCTAAAGAAGACAAATCTATTATATAATCTCTAGGACATGATACTTTATCCCCTGAGTTTAAATCTAATGTAAAACCTTGAGTTATAGTTTGTTTTGTGGTATCTGCAAAAGATACAAAATTATCTGATTGAGATTTTAAGTTATTGTAAAATGTTGTATATTCTGAATATATAGTATTTAACCATTGAGAAGAACCATTTAAATCAGTCATATCAGGATTAGTTTCATCTGAATTTAATTCTGATAGATTTTTATCAATGTTTTTTAAATAAACATTTGAAGCATTTTGTTTAGCAACCATTGCTTGAGTATTCTTATTATTTTCTACTAAATTTTTATTAACAGTAGCTAAGTTATCATTTGTTGATTTTATATTCTTATTAATAGCTTCACCAGTTTTATTATTATCTGAATTAATATCTTTTAATAAATTATTTAAGCTATTAGTAGGGTCTGATTCTGCGTTTTGGTTCTTCATTCCTTGATTTAATTCACAAAGCATTTTTTCCTGCAATGTTAAATTTAAATCAGTACAAGAATTTGCAACGGGGTCAGGATTATATGGAGTTTCAGGAGTAGGATTATTTTCACTTGGAGTATTAGCACCACTACCTGTACCACCAGTTCCCGAACCGCCAGAAGTTCCACCAGTTGAACCCGATGAAGTAGAAGTACCATCAGGATAATTTGTAGTTGAAGAACCGTCAGGATAAGTAGTAGTTGAAGAACCGTCAGAATTTTGTACAGTAGTTCCACCAGTTGAACCAGTTCCAGTATCTCCAGTAGAACCACCACCAGTTCCAGTATCTCCGCCAGTATCTCCATTGCTTCCAGTTCCACCAGTTCCACTATCTCCACTTGAATAATTAGGAGGCAAACAAGTAGTTTGACCAGTTTGGAAATTTGTAGTAGTAGTCCAACCACTAGGGCAAGAGCCATCATTATTCTCAGGAACATAAGGAGTATTCATACAAGCATTAGTCATAGTGCTTGAACCAGTTGCATAAAAACCTTCGTTACATTGTTTTTCTCCGTAAGGATCATAATAACCATTAGAAGGATTCTCAAAACATTGTGAATTACCAACAGCAGAATAACCACTATTACATAAAAGATTTTCATTATCATCAAAACCAGAAGAATTTGAAGGATTATCAACACAATCAAAAGTTCCATCAGCACGAACCCAACAAGTTTCAGCACCTATATTTAATCCTGCTGTATCACTTATAGGTGCTGATTTTGTAACTACATTACAAGTTAATAATCTTCCTTGAATTGTTTGTAACCAATAACCTTCACGACCCTCAGGCTTAAAAGAAATATTACTAATAGAAAAACGCATAGTACCCGTATCCATTGAACTCTGATAAGTTGTATAACTAGCTTTAGTATAAGTTGATACAATAGTACTTGTAGAAGATGAACCCGTACAAGATTTCATAGTAGTTTCAGACTTACCATAATTATTAAAAGCTGTCATATTAGAACCTGTCCAACCAGCAAAAGAAAAAGAATAAATTGTAATTAATAGTAATAATATTTTTTTCATATTAAATCTTTTTAAATATTGATAAAATTGCAATAAATGGAAGAGTTGTAAACATTACATATATTGGAAAAGTAAAAAAGTAATTTAAAGCTTGATTATCTGTTAATTGAATAATTGTAAAATCCATGTTAAACCTTTAAGAAAATAATAAATACTAAAAGTATTGAAGTTAATAAACCAGTTAAAGCCATTAAAAAATTAAATTGAAAAGTATCAAGTCCTAAAGAGTTGTTACCTTGAATCATGTGACAATATTTAGATACAGGGTCATAAGTAAATTTATTAAAATTATCCATAATTTGCGATAGTATGGTTTGATTTGTAGAAGTTACATTACTACCATTAGAGAAATAAATCCTAAAAGAAGTAGTATTTAATCCCGTAATATTAGAAACGCATTTTCCTTGATACATTGATTCTGCATTTAAATAAAAAATAGAAACAAATAAAAGTATTATAATTTTCATGATTTAGACTTTTTAATAATTTCAATAGCTTTATCAATTGAGATATGAGAAATTTTATAAATAATTACAATTCCGAAGATAGAAGAAATAATAAGAGCTGTTTGAGTTGTAAACATTTTTTAACCTTAATAAAAGAATTTTTTAATTTTTTTATAAAAGCTAAAAGGGAGAATAAACCCCCTAATAACTATTTACCTTTTTTAACAATACTAATTGCTAAAGTAACCGCTAGAACAGCACCAATTACAGTGAATGCAATACCAACACCTGAATAAAACGGACCCATATCAATTTGACCAGTTAACTTATTCGTTGCTTCATCATAAGTAACAGCAGCTTGAGAAACAGTAGAAGCTAAAACTGTACCACCAACTACACCTAAAGCTTTTGCTTTTTTAGACATTTGAACTAAAGTTTTCATTTTTTTCCTTGTATGGTCTAACTAGACCCTAATTTGATTTTGTTGAATACACAACACTTATGTACTCAATTAGGTCAAATTTAAATATTTAGCTAATAGGGGATTACCCTACTAACCTATTTGTGTTTTTGAATCTATAATTTTTAAATCATTTTCATTTATTTTGTAAGTTATTTTTTCACTTGTATTATTGATAGGAACTAAAATCTCTTTAAATCTATATTCTTCGAAAAAAGCTAATTTATTTGCAATATCATCTTCTGAATCGCATTGAATACTTAAATATTCAATAACTGTTTTATTTTGAATCATTTGAATGCCATTTAACATTTTTACAGCCTTAACAGAATTAATAAATTTTAATTTAACAGAATGACCCCAAGAAATTGGTTTCTTATTATCATCAAATCCCGAACCTGCAACTGTAAAATCTAATTCATCTAATTGCCCATATACATAAGTACCATGCCCCGACAATAACGGTGTTTTAATTGTTTCTAATTTTTTCATTTCTTACCCTTTTTTTTGTTTTATTTTGTTACCTCTTAAACGAGAGATTAAGCGGGTAACAGTTGCTTAACCTCTGTAGTGAATAAATCCACTCTAAAACCTATAAAGTTGCTTATAGGCTCTAAGTAGTTTATTTAGGAAGCATTAGGCGACCTTATTTAATCTATTATGTTCATAAACTAATAGTGTATGAACTCTTCTTAATGTGTCTGTTTTTACTCTTTTTTTATTTGCTATTAATAAGAATTTTTCAGTTGTGATTTTTCTAACAGTATGTAAAAAAAGTGCATATTCAAAAGTTATATTATTTCTAGTTCTTTTTTTAATTGTTTGATTTATTTGAGTTTTTATTCTTTCTATATTAGATTTATTTTGTGTAGTTGTTGGAGTAACTTCGTTTCTTCTTTTTAATTCTTGTATATTATTTCTTCTAGCTTTTAATTGAATATGATATGTTTCCATATCTCCAATTTGTTTACAATGTTTCATAATTGCTTCACAATCTTTGATATTCCACTCTAAGTCTTGTTTAGTTAAATTTTGATAAGATTCGATTGTAGTTTTCATTTGTTACCCCTAAGAAATGTTATTCTAACTATTTTAACAAAAGTTAAATAGATATACTAATTATAGTTATTTAAACTTAATAATAGTTTAATTTAGTATTATTATTTAACTAATTATAATAATTTAACTAGTAAAGGAGGAAAAATGAAATTAACTAAAAAAGAAAAACAAGAAATTGCAGATAGCTTTAATATTTCTTTACCAACATTTTACAATTGGGTAAAAACAAAACCAAGATTAATTGAAATAATTGAATTAGGTTTACAAAAAGAAAAAGAATTATCTTTAAATATTGAACAAGTAGACAATGAAGTCGAAACAATAAAACAAAGATTATTAAAAATAGAAGAACAAATGAAACTACTAGAAGAACAAAATAAGTAACTGTGCAATTTTTGTGCAATAATGTAAGTAAGAAATAACTATAATTCCAATTCAAAAAATAGTGAAAAAGTATAGAAAGTACGATTTTAACTATGTTTTATATATAAATAATATTTAAAATAAATTAAATAACATTAACTATGTATTAACTATTGATTGGAAAATAGTTTACTCTTATGGTTTAAAATCTAACTAATAAAAAAATTAAAAAGGATATAAAAGTGAAGAAAAAACTTTTGATTATTTCTACATTAATTGCAACACAATTATTCGCAAAAACAATAGATTTTGAAACGATGGATCAAAACCCTACAAGAGTTGCACCAAATTCAAATAATGAGATTTTATCTTTTAATAGTAGTATTAAAAATTCAGTTGATTCAATTGTAAATATCTCTGCAAAAAAGCACGTAGATACAAATATAGACTCTCTTCCTTTACAACAAATGTTCAATGATCCACTATTTAAAAAATTTTTTGGTGAACAATTTGGTGGAGGAAATCAATTTAAACAAAATAGAGTTCAAAGATCATTAGGTTCGGGTGTTATTATTTCAAAAGATGGATATATTGTTACAAATAACCATGTTATTGAAAATGCAGATGAAATCACTGTGACAATAGGTGATGATACTACAGAATATAACGGAAAACTAATCGGTCGTGATGCTGATAGTGATATGGCTGTTCTTAAAATAGAAACAAATAAAACATTAACACCAATTAAAATAGGTGATTCAAATACTCTTCAAGTTGGTGATGTAATTTTTGCTATTGGAAATCCATTTGGTATTGGAAGTACTGTTACTCAAGGTATTATCTCAGCACTTAATAAAAATAAAGTTGGAATTAACAGATATGAAAACTATATTCAAACAGATGCTTCTATAAATCCTGGTAACTCAGGTGGGGCATTAGTTGATAGTCGTGGTGCTTTGATCGGTATTAATACAGCTATTATTTCAAAAAGTGGTGGAAATAATGGTATTGGATTTGCAATTCCCGTGGATATGGTAAAAGATGTAGTTACAAAACTAGTTGCTGATGGTAAAGTTACTCGAGGATATTTAGGAGTTGTTATTGGCGATGTTGATAATGAACTTTTAAAAGTTTACAAAAGAAAAGAAGGTGCTTTAGTTTTAGATATTTCAGCAGATACACCAGCTGCTAAAGGTGGTCTAAAAAGAGGTGACTTGATTTATGCAATTAATGGCAAAAATATCAAAGATAGAACAGCTTTACAAAATACAATTGCATCATTCAAACCTGATGAAAAAGTTTCTCTTCAAGTTGAAAGAGATAATAAAGATATTAATATTAGTATAGTTTTAGGTGATAGAACATCTAGTTTAGCTGAGATTCCAGTTGATAGTAGTATTACTGTTCTTGGTGGATTAAAATTAAGTGCAATAGATGCTGAAACACAAAAACAGTTTAGACTACCAAGTGAAATAAGTGGAATTCTAATTTCAGATGTTGAGCCAAAATCAAAAGCAGAAAAATCAGGCTTCCAAGCAGGAGACGTTATTATTCAAATTGAAGAGATTGAGATAAAAAACTTTGCAAATATTGAGGTTGCATTGAAAAAATATAACAACAAATACAAAAGAGTTTACGTAAATAGATATGGTCAAACTATTCTATTTGTAATTCAATAAAGGATAACCAATTATAAAAGTACTTATGATAGAGGATGATTTAGAGCTAGCTCAAATCATTACTGACTATTTAAAATCATTTGATATAGAAGTTACAAACACTGATAGTCCATACAATGGACTATCAATGCTGAATGTGCATAAAGATTATCAACTTATAATTTTAGATTTAACACTTCCTGAAATAGATGGTTTAGAATTAATTCCAAAAATTAGAAGTAAATCTAATATTCCTATTATTATAAGTTCTGCACGTGATGATATTTTGGATAAAGTTATGGGACTTGAAAGAGGAGCGGATGATTATCTTCCAAAACCTTATAATCCAAGAGAACTTCAAGCTAGAATCAAAACTATTCTAAAAAGAGTTGATACAAATAATGAACCAAAAAAAGTTGAACAAAACTCTTTATTTGAAATAAAAGAGAGTGATATGCAAATATCATTCAAAAATATACCATTAACTCTAACTCTTGCTGAATATGATATATTAAAACTATTAATCCAAAGAAATCATGGAGTTGTAGCACGTGAAGATTTTATTTATGCAAGTGATAATATCGAAGATGATTCATCATTAAAAAATATTGATGTTATAATTTCAAGAATTAGAACAAAATTAGCAAAAATAGATGAGAATAATACACATATTAAATCAGTTAGAGGTATTGGATATCAGTTAATATGATAAAAAATGTCTCTATTTCGACCTTTATAAATATCATTTTTTCATTGGCTTTTATATCTATTTTTATAACTTTTGCTATGTTTATCAACTACGATAAACAAAAACATGAAGTTTCTCTACAAAATAGATATGAACTAATCGCTGAGAACTTTTTAAGCTCATTTCAAAATCAACCAACAGTTGAATCACTATTAGCTTTATATAAGAAGTTCAAAGTTATGCCTATTGAAGATAGGGATAGAAAACTTCAAATTATAAAAAATGCTCAAGAATTAACAATTACTCAAAATTATCTAGGAACTTACAGAGTTTATAAATATGATGATAGATATTATATTTACGTTCAGCAATTTGGATATAACCTAATGCTAAAAGACTCAGCAAATCACAACTATAGTATGGCCTTTATAATTTTTGGATTTATAATATCTTTACTTACATTTTTATTTTTATATGAGATTTTAAAAAGAAAATTAAAACCTCTAAAAGTATTAAATAATCAAATTATTGAATTCTCAAATGGAAATAAAGATATTAAACTAAACTATACAAATAATGATGAAATAGGAACAATTGCTAGAAGTTTTAATGATGCAATAAATATTATAAATAATCAATCTAAATCAAAAGATTTATTTATGAGAAATATGATGCATGAATTAAAAACTCCAATCACAAAAGCAATGTTCATTGCAGAAACTCTTGAAGATGATAAAACAAGAGAAAATCTACAAAGAGCATTTAAAAGAATGGATGATATTATCAAAGAATTAGCTATGGTTGAAAAGCTAACTTCTAAAAATACAATGATGTATAAAGAAGAAACTTCTTTTTTCAAAATATATACTAGAACATTAGAAATCATGATGATAAATCCTGAAAATATAGCTACAAAAATTAGAGATTTTAAATTTGAAGTTGATATTTCAATGATGTCAATTGCCTTAAAAAATCTAATAGATAATGCAATTAAATTCTCACCAAATAAAAAAGCAATAATAAATGCAAATAAAGAAAAAATCGAGATAATTTCACTTGGAGAACCTATAAAAAATGAGTTATCATACTACACAGAAGCTTTTTCTCAAGAAGAAAAAAGAAGTGATGGGTTTGGGCTTGGGCTTTATATTGTAAAAACTATTGTAAATCTACATGGGTATAAACTAGAACACAAATACGAAGGAGGTAGAAACTACTTCATCATAAATATGATGAAGTAGTTTTCTATTTTTTTAAGATCTTACATCTTTCATTACTTCAAACCAATTTCTATTAAAATTCTTTTTAATATATTTAGCCCTATGAGGCACTATACAGCCTGAACAGTTTTGATGGATATAATCCTCTCCAATATATTGAGAACCATCCCTAGACTTAATATTGCACACAGAAAATAGTGTTTTTCCATCGTCAGTTTTTTCAAAACCTTCCATTTTAAATCTGAAATTTGGACATG
Source organism: bacterium (assembly GCA_018816105.1). GTDB lineage: Bacteria > Campylobacterota > Campylobacteria > Campylobacterales > Arcobacteraceae > Aliarcobacter. Next base: position 8,665 of record JAHIWE010000032.1, read on the forward strand.
CACATAAATAGCAATTTAAATCTTCCATATCATGGCATTTTTTATTGTCTTTGTATAAAGGACAAAAATCTGGCTCATTTTTTACCATATTCTCAAATTTAAAATACTCTATTACCTCATCAGTAGTTTTATCCACTAATTTTTTCATCACATTTGCATGTAGATTACCCTGTTGGATAAACCACTCTTCATAAGTCATCATAAAACTCCTAAAATTAATACTATTGTTATAAATACATCTAAACGATTTCTCAAAGAAAGTGCTTTTAATACATCGTTATTTTCTATGTTTTCTACTCCATCCCCAAAATAAGGTTTGTTTTTTATTTTTCCAAAATATGAAGTAGGACCGCCAAGTTTAACATTTAAACATAGAGCAATAGCTGATATTGGAAGTCCTGCATTTGGACTTTCATGTTTTTTCCCATATTTTTTGAATTCAAATAAAGCTTTTAAACTAAAAAATAAAATAGCTATTAAAATAGCTGTTATTCTTGAAGGTATAAAGTTTAATACATCATCAAGTCTTGCGCTAAACTTACCGAACTTTTCATACTTTTCATTTCTATATCCAACCATAGAATCAAGAGTATTAACAGCCTTATATAAATAAGCTCCAACAAGCCCAAAACAAACAAGATAAAACAATGGTGCAATTACTCCATCACTTAAATTTTCACCATAAGTTTCAATAGCAGCTTTATTCACATCAGAATTTGAAAGATCTGAAGTATCACGACTTACTAACATAGATATTTTAAATCTTTTATCTTTTAAATCTTCATTTGCAATAATATCTTTTACACAATCATAAAGCATTTTTGATGAAAGAGTAAAAGAAGCTAAAAATCCTTGAACTAAAACATTATCAAATAATGAAAAAAATAAAGAAACAACAAAAACTATTGTAAGTAATGAAAGAGTTAATACAACTCCCATTAATACAGAATCTTTATAAAACTTCTTTTGAAACCAAGAGATATAATCTCCCATAAAAATAATTGGATGTTTCAAAAACTTCACATTTTCAAACTCACCAAAAACTCTATCAATTATATATGCTATCAAAGCTACACTATAATACATTGAACCTACATATCCTATGATTTTAATTTTTTTATAAATGTTATAATTTATTTGATGCAATAGTATCATTACTTTAGTAAAAAGGAGTCCCAAATGAAAGTTTTACTTACAGGTTCAACTGGTTATATTGGAAGAAGACTAAAACAAAAACTTCTTGAAGATGAAAACATTGAACTTAGATTATTAGTGCGAAATAAAAAAAGTATTTCTTCTGATATAAAAAACAATATAGAGATAATCGAAGGTGACACTTTTAACAAAGAGTCTTTAAAAGAGGCACTAAAAGATATTGAAGTGGCTTATTATTTAATTCACTCCCTAAGTAATGATAACTACAAAGACCTTGATAAAATTTCTGCTCAAAACTTTTTGGATGTTGCAGATGAGTGTGGCGTAAAAAAAATCATCTATTTAGGTGGTCTTGGTGTAAAAGATGAAAATACAAGTGAACACTTACTTTCTCGTATTGAAACAGGAGAAATTTTAAGTTCAAATAAAAATGTTCAAACTATTTGGTTTAGAGCAGGAGTAATAATAGGTTCAGGAAGTGCTAGTTTTGAAATTATTAGAAATCTAACAGAAAAACTGCCAGTAATGACCACTCCTAAATGGGTAAATACTATGGCTCAACCTATTTGTATAAAAGATGTTTTATCATATCTACAAGAAGCTATAAAACTAGAAACAAAAGAGAATATAATGGTAGATATTGGAAGTAAGGCTCTGAGCTACAAAGAGATGATGATAGGAACGGCAAATGCTTTAGGACTAAAAAGAATTATTATTCCTCTTCCTTTTATGAGTATTAATATCTCATCATATTGGTTAAACCTCTTTACTCCCGTTCCTTTTAGTGTAGCAAAAGCTTTGATTGAAGGACTTAAATCAGAAGTAACCATACAAAACGACAATGCAAAAAAATACTTTGCAAATATAATCCCTATTTCCTATGAAGATTCAGTAAAAAATGCAATTAAAGAAATAGAACAAAACCAAGTAATAAGCAGATGGAATGACACTACAAATGGTGTTTGGGAAAAAAATAGTTCAAATGAAATTTCACAAGCTTTGTATATAGATAGAAAAGAGATTGATATTTCAAATCTTGATAAAAATAAAGTTTATCAATCTTTTACTTCAATTGGAGGGGAAAATGGTTGGTTTGCTTTTGATTTTCTCTGGGAAATTAGAGGTTTTATTGATAAAATGATTGGTGGGGTTGGTCTAAAACGTGGAAGAAGAAGTCAATGTGACTTAAGAATTAGTGATTGTTTGGACTTTTGGAGAGTTGTGGATTTAAAAGAAAATGAAAGACTATTATTATACGCTCAAATGAAACTTCCAGGAGAAGCGTGGCTTGAGTTCAAAATCAAAGATAATAAACTAATCCAATCAGCCTACTTCTATCCAAAAGGTGTTTTTGGAAGACTTTATTGGTATAGTTTAGTTCCTCTTCACTATTTTATATTTAAAAATATGATAAAAAGTATTATCAAAAAAGCATCAACTATTTAGTTTATGCTTTTTAGTATATGATTCACATCTAGTTTTGCTTTTAGAGTAGAAATAAAGTTATCTATGGTTTGTTTTTTATACTCTTGAAAATCAAAACCATTGTAATCAGATTTTATAGATTTAAAGTATTTTGTTCTAAACTCATTATTATCAAAAATTCCATGAACAAAAGTACCTTTGAAATTTTCCTTTTCAAAAGATAGTGGATACTTTTCACACATACCGTGGTGTATTTCAAAACCATCAATTTTTTCTCCAAATAAATCATAAGTTTTTTTCTCTAGGACTTTCTCTTTTTCAAAAACTATTGATTCATCTATTATTCCAAAGCCCTGCTCTTTTAGTGGCTGTTCATTTTCTAAAGCATACTTATCATCAAGAGAATTAAACATCATTTCATAACCACCACAAATGGCACAGATATTTTTATTATAATTTTGTATTTGCTCAAATAGTCCCGTTTCTTTTAACCATTTTAAGTCTTTGATTACAAGCTTGCTTCCTGGAAGTATCACTAAATCAAACTTTTCTAGTGAAATATTTGAACTCACAAACTCTACAAAAACTTCCTCATCTGCAATTAAAGGTTCAAAGTCATTGTAATTACTCATATATGGATATGAAATAACTGCAATATCAAGTTTTTTATTTCTTGGATGTTGTACAAAATTTTTCAAAGATGCACTATCTTCAAATCCTAAGTTAAAAGGCAAATAAGGTAATACTCCTAAAACTGGAATTTTAAAATCCTCTTGAATGATTCTAATTCCCTCATCAAAAAGTGATAAATCACCTCTGAATTTATTTACTATTACACCTATAACATTTTTTCGCAAGTTTTCAGGAAGTAAATTATAAACTCCCCAAATAGAAGCAAAAACTCCACCTTTTTCTATGTCTGCTACAAGTATGATTTTTGTATTGTATTCAGTAGCTATAAAAATATTTGATAAATCTTTATCCATAAGATTTAATTCTACTGGGCTTCCAGCACCCTCACAAACAACACAATCGTACTTTTCATCAAGATAATCAAAGCATCTTTTAACAGCAGGTTTTAGTAAGTCTAAATCTCTGTAATACTCTCTTACATCTTTGTTGGTAACCACTTTCCCCTCAACAATAAGTGAAGCCGAACTTCCACGACCTGATTTTAATAAAATTGGATTTAAATGATATGAAGTTTCAACTCCTAAAACCTCAGATTGAAAATACTGAGCAATTGCTATTTCACTTCCATCATCACAAACATGAGAGTTATTTGATACATTTTGAGCTTTAAAAGGAGCTACTTTATAGCCTAAATCTTGAAGTATTTTTGCTATTACAAAAGTTATTGTTGATTTTCCAGCATCGCTACTTGTGCCAAAGATTGATATGTTATTCATTTATTAAGATTCCTGTTTCTATGAAGTTGTTGATTTTATTTAATTGTTCATTTGATATATTTTGTCTATATTCTAAATTTATTTCAAATTTCCAGAAAAACCAAATTAAATCTTCATATTTGTTCATTAATTCTAACGCTTTAAGTAATTCTTCCTCAGATTCATTTTTACTACTCATTCTCATAAAAATTTTAATCTTATCAATTACTTCTAATTTAAGTTTTATTTTTTTTGCATGTTGTTCTACTATATTTCTTATCGAATTTATACCGTTAATAGGTATATCTTCTAATCTAAAAAATATTGTTGGTAATATCTTTTCACCAATTTCTTTAGGATAATTATCAAATCTAAAAACTATATGATTTGAAACAAAATTAATATTCACCAAAATCAAACATCTTAAAACATCATCACTTTTATCTTGATTTTTAATCCACTCAACTAAATTATCCAAAACTTGAATATAAATTCTTGCATTTAATTCTTCAATTTCTTCAATAGTTTTTAAAATAACTTTTAAATGTCTTCTTAATTTTGAATATTTAAATTTTTCTTCACTATTTTTTTGAAATATGATAGATTTAAATAAATCTCTAATACTTGGCTCATATTTCAAAAATTTAGATACTGATTTTTCTTTTACATTTGAAAAAATCTTTTTTTCTTCGCCCTCAAATACATCATCATTTAAAATAATCACAACTTTACAATTTAAATCAATTGCTAAATGGGAAATAAATCCAAATAAATCATTTAAATCTATATCTTTTGATTTTCTTTCAAAATCATCAAAACAAACTATTCCACCATTTTCAAGATATGATAAAGCACTTCTTTTAATATTTTTTTGTTGTATATCATCTATCCCATCAATTAATTTTGATACATCAAGAAGTGAGCAAAAACTTCCAAATCTTTTTCCAAAATCTTTTACTGTTTCATAGCCAGATAAAACAGCATTTTTCCCACCAACAGAACAAAGGTAAGCTTGGGCATAAATATTATCTTCAATTTTATCAATAGTTCTATTTCCATATAAACTACTATAAACATAAGCTTTTTGTTTCTTAGTTTGATTTTCAGTTAAATCTTTTGCAATAATATTCTGCCAAAAATGAGTCTTCCCACTCCCCCATTTTCCTGAAAGCATAATAACTTTACCATTTGAAATATCATTTTTCAAATAGCCATTATTTCCTACTAAGTACTCTTGTAATCTTTCTTGATTTGTCATTTTGAATATTCCAATTTATTTCTTATAAGAGTTTTCTCTTGATTTTACAGACACAACTAAAATAATAAGTCTATCTTCTTCTTTTTTATAAATTACTCTGTATGTTCTTAGTTTCAGTCTATAAAGTTCTTCGTTTAAACCTTGAAGTTTTTTGATTTTGCCAGTTTTTAAAAGTTCTTGTTCAAATTCAAAAGAGAAATTCTCTACAAATGAGTATAAAGACTCTTTAATAAATCTTATATCTGAAATATTTATATTTTTAAAATCTTTTTTTACAGGCTTTTCAAACTCAAGAGCATACATTTACACTCCTAGTTCTTTAAAAAAATCATCTGCATTTATTGTTCCTGTACTATCATTCAATCTTTTTTTAGCAAGTTGAATATCTTGATAATCCATATACATTTCAAGCGCTTCTGAGACTATTGCTGTTTTTTTCTTACCCATTTCTTTAGACATTGCTTCTAAATCTTCTAATAATTCTAATGATAAAGTAAATGTTGTTGGTTTAACTGTTTTATACATAATAAACTCCTTTTATATTGTTTATTATATTGTTTATTATATTTATTGTCAAACTGTTTTATACATAAATCATCTTCTTAGTCATTCCACCATCTATTACAAAATCACTTCCTGTTATGAAACCTTTGTTTTTTAGTAAGAATTTTACAGTATCTACTATATCATCAGGAGTTCCAACTCTTCCACTTGGGTGTTGTGAGTTATCTGATTTTGTAGGAAGATACTCTTCATTTGTATTTATCCATCCAGGACTTATTGAGTTTACTTTTACATCGGGACTCAAAGTTATAGCTAAGGCATGAGTTAAGGAGCTGATTCCTCCTTTTGATGCACTATATGATTCTGTTCCACTTTCACTCATTGAAGCTCTTGTTGAAGAGATATTTATAATATGACCTTTTGATTGTTTTAACATAGGTGCAAACTCTTTTGACAGAATATATGGAGCTGTTAAATTTATACTTATTATATTTTCCCACTCTTCTAAAGTCTGTTTTTCTAAGCTTTTTGATGAAAAAAATGCTGCGTTGTTTACTAGAGCATAAAGTGAATCAATATTTGTTTTAATCTTTTCAATAGTTTTTAAAAGTTTACTTTTATCTGATAAATCACACTTATAGAAATCTACTTTATCCATCTTATTTTCAATTATATCAATATTTATAATATGATATTTTTTACTAAGTTTTTTTGCTATTGCTCTACCAATACCATTTGATGCACCTGTTATTATGATATTTTGCATTTTTACTCCTAAGGTTTATTTATATTCTAAATTTTTAACAATTAATTTTTTATTTACAAAAGGATCTACGATTGCAGATATTTCATCAAATTTATATTTTAAATTAAATCCTATTTTAGAGCCTGCGGCTGTACTTTCTAGGATATAAAAAGCTTTGTCATTTACATATAATGCTCTTTTATTTGCTAATTCTTTTTCCATATTTACTATTACAAAAATATGTTTTGGCACTAAGACAAAATATGCTTCATATCCTCGAACTTTTAAAAGTGAAATCAATAGATTTGATTTATCATCACAATCTCCAAAGTTTTGAGTAACCACTTGTTTTGAACTTCGTGCAACGCTTTCATTTATTTTATAGGGAATTGCAGTTACAAAATCTAACATTGATTGAACTTCGCAGGTTTTTTCACCATTGCAGTCTTTTGTTAGATAAGCTGCAAGTTTTATAGTGTAATCATCAGTTCTTACTTGATTTACATAAGTTGAATCACCAATATCTATGAACTGATTTTTTACTATAAAAAATGATGTAATTATCATATAAATCACATAAGCTATAAATATTGCTGATAAGAAAAAAGAGAAGTATTTTACAAATCTATTTTTGATTAACATATCTGTTTTAAGGCCTCGCTCAAGGCTTCATTTGCATTTGAAGATTTAACAGCAACTCGAACATATCTCTCATCTAAACAATCAAAATTTGAACAATCTCTAACCATAATTTTAAAAGGTTTTAACTTTTCTTGAAACTCTTTTGCATTTAATGATTTTAATTTTATAAGTACATAGTTTGCACTACTTTCAAGAATATCTTCTACTAAAATTGAACTTTTTAAAATATTTTCTAACTCTATTTTATTTTTTACATTTATAGCTTTTGAGATAGATTTAAAAAGTTTATCATCTAAAGCA
>JAHIWE010000033.1 GCA_018816105.1 bacterium
AATAGCTAATTTAACACCATTAATTGCACGATGAACTTCAACTTGAGAATCCATCCAAGGTTTTCCACCTTCAGATGCACAAAGTTTTGTTAAATCATCAATTTGAGAAGACATAATTTTTACTACATTTTCTAAAATCTCAACTCTTTTGTATTTTGGTAAAGCATTTTTATGGTCTAAAAAAGTAGCTTTTGCTAAATCTAAAGCAGCTTCTACTTGGGCTACTGATCCATATGGAACTTTTCCAACTACACTTCCGTCAAATGGTGATGTTACGTCTATTGTACTCATATCTCTTTTCCTTTTTTTATTATATTAAACACTGTTTTTTAGCTAATAAATCATTTAAAATTGCATGATTTAAAGAGTAATCAACTGCTAAATCAATAAGGTGTACACCTTTTGAATTAACACACTCTTCTAGTGTTTTTTCAAACTCTTCAACTGAAGTTGGTCTATGTCCGCTTGCACCATAAGATTCTGCATATTTAACAAAATCAGGATTTCCTAAATCTAAACCAAATGTTTCAAATCCCATTCCTGTTTGTTTCCATTTAATCATTCCGTATGCATTGTCATTTAAGATAATTACAGTTAAGTCAATTCCTAATCTAACAGCAGTTTCTAGTTCTTGTGAATTCATCATAAATCCACCATCACCGCAAACAGAAACAACTTTTTTAGTAGGGTTTACCATTTTAGCTGCCATTCCAGAAGGAAGTCCAGCACCCATCGTTGCTAATGCATTATCAAGTAATAACGTATTTGGTTGAGCACATCTATAGTTTCTTGCAAACCAGATTTTATAAACACCATTATCAAGTGTTACAATATCTTCATCATCTAAAATTTGTCTAATACTTCTTACTGCTCTTTGAGGTAAAATTGGGAATCTATTATCTCCAAAGTATTTATTTAAATGTGTTTTAATTTCAACAACCATTCTTTTATAATAATCAAAATCCCAATGATCTTGTGTAGAAATTGCAGTTGCTAAACTATTAATATTTGAAGCTATATCACCAACAACATCAAGTTGTGGGAAATATGTATCATCAACTTCACTTGGGAAGAAATTAACATGAATTACTTTTGTAGCATCTGCTGTATTTTCCATAAAAAATGGTGGTTTTTCAATAACATCATGACCTACGTTGATAATTAAATCCGCTCTTTCAATTGCGCAGTGAATAAAGTCATCTTTTGAAAGTGCAGCTGTTGATAAACAAAGTTTATGATTTTCATCAATTACACCTTTCCCCATTTGTGTTGAGAAGAAAGGGATTCCAGTTTCATTTACAAAATCAGTTAAGGCTGTACCAATTCTCGTTCTATTAGCACCAGCTCCTATTAATAATAATGGTCTTTTTGCTTTTTCTATCATTTTTACAGCTTCTGAAATAGAATCTTTTCCAGCTTTTGGATATTTAAAATCTCTAACTGGGTAGATATTAAATTCTACTTCTTCAGCTGCTATATCTTCAGGTAATTCAATATGAACAGCACCTGGTCTCTCAGTTGTAGCTATTTTAAATGCTTCTCTTACCATTGATGGAATATTATTTCCATTAACAACTTGTTTTGCATATTTTGTCATAGGTTTCATCATTCCAACAATATCTATGATTTGGAATCTACCTTGTTTTGATTTTTTGATTGGTTTTTGTCCCGTAATCATCATCATTGGCATTCCACCAAGTTGTGCATAAGCTGCACTTGTTGCGAAATTTGTAGCTCCAGGGCCAAGAGTTGATAAACAAACTCCAACTTTTCCAGTTAATCTTCCATAAGTCGCTGCCATAAATCCAGCCGCTTGCTCATGTCTTGTTAAAATTAGTTTAATATCTGAAGTTCTAAGTGCTTCAAGAAAATCAAGATTTTCTTCACCTGGAATTCCAAAGATATATTCAACACCTTCGTTCTCTAAAGCTTTTACAAATAGTTCTGATGCATTCATTTTAATACTCCGTTTGTTTAAAAAAATTATTGATAATCATATTGCAATACCTGTTAAAAAATAGTTTATATTTATAATGATTATCAAAAAGATACAATTTATGTAAGATATTACACAAAAGTGATTATAGTTTATTACACCTTAATATAATAATCATTTTTTTTATACTTTATATCATCTTAATGATATTTTTTATACTATTTATAAATTTCAGAAAGGTCGTTTTATGAAAAAAATTTTAATAATAGTAATCTTAGCAATTATTGTTCCTTTAGTTTATTTAATAATTTCAAACTATAACAATATTCCAAGACTAGATGAAGGTGTGAAAGAAAAGTGGTCACAAGTTCAAAATCAATACAAAAGAAGAGCAGATTTAATTCCTAATCTAGTGGCAACTGTAAAGGGTTATGCTGAGCATGAAAAAAGCACTTTTGTAGAAGTAACTGAAGCTAGAAGTAAAGTTTCACAAATGAATATAAATGCTGATACACTTAATAATCCAGCAGCTATGCAACAATTTGCAAATGCACAAGCAGGACTTTCAAGTGCATTATCTAAGCTTATGCTAGTTGTTGAAAAATACCCTGATTTAAAAGCAAATGAAAATTTCATGGCACTTCAATCTCAACTTGAAGGAACTGAAAATAGAATTACAGTAGCACGTCGTGATTTTATAGAAGCAGTTAAACTTTATAATTTAGAACTTCGAACAATGCCAGGGAAACTTGTAGCTGCTATTGTTCATCCAAGTGCTCAATTAAAAGAAACATTTACAGCAAGCCCTGCTGAACAAGAAGCTCCAAAAGTTCAGTTTTAATGTATTTAGGTGAAGAAGAAAAAGAGCTGATTTCAAAAAAGATTGAAAATCTTGAGAAATTAAGCTCTGCTGAACTAGTAGCTGTTATTACAAAAAGAAGTGGTGAATATAAGTATATCAATACCTTAATCAATATTTTTGTGATTTTTGTAATCTCTTTTTTTCTAATATTCTTTTTTGATTTTTCATCTATTCAATTAGTTGAAATACAACTTCTTTCTTTTATTGGTTTTTATCTTTTCTTTGAAAAATTTGATAATTTGATTTTAAGTATTTTGCCAAAATCATACAAAAGAGAGAAAGCCTCTTTAAATGCCCATGAACAATTTTCTAATCTAGGACTTAATAGAACAAAAACAAATCAAGCTATTATGTTTTTTGTAAGTTTTGATGAAAAATATGTTGAAATTATTACAGATAAGACAATTTGTGAAAAAATAAAAGATGATTATTGGCAAACAATAGTTGATGAATTTGTAAAAGATGTAAAGAACAATAATTTATCAAATGGTTACTTAAAAGCTATGGATTCCTGCAGTGAGATTTTAATAAAAGAGTTTCCAATTACAAAAGATGATGAAAATGAATTAGCAAATAATGTAATTGAGTTAAGGTAGAATATGAAAAAAATTCTATTAACTTTATTACTTTTATTCTCAGCTTTATTTGCAGACATCACTCAATACTTTCCAAAACTAGATGGACGGGTAGTTGATACTGCAAATATTTTAAGTAACTCTGCAAAAGAAAAATTAACAACAATTTTAAAAGAGCATGAAGATAAAACTTCAAATCAAATAGTTGTTGTAACTTTAAAATCATTAAATGGTTATGAAATAGAGGAGTTTTCCTATCAACTAGGAAGATTTTGGGGAATTGGACAAAAAGATTTAAATAATGGTGTTTTACTTGTAATTTCTATGGAAGAAAAGAAACTTCGAATAGAAGTTGGTTATGGACTTGAAGGGGCACTAACAGATAAAATATCCTATGAAATAATAAACTACACACTAAAACCAAAGTTTAGACAAGAAAGATACGAAGAAGGAATTTCAAATACTGTAGAAGAGATTATTCAAGCAATAAAAGGTGAATATACTGCAAAAACAAAAGTGAAAGATCAAGATAAAGATCAAAATGACTTTATAGCTTTTTTCTTTTTTACAATAATATTTATTTCAATATTTCTAAGTGGTGTTTCTGCAAAACTAAAAAACCAATTTTTATATAAAGTAAGCAAATCTTCTATATTTTCATCTTTTTTTGGTTTCTTTACTTTTATAATGGCGCAATCATTTACATCTTTTTATACTATTATTGCATTGGTTATCTTTTTAATAGTATTTATTTTTAATTTTCTAAGTATGAAAAATGTAGACTTCAATAAAATAAAAAAATATTCAAATAATTCATCAAATACAAGTGCGCAAGGATTCGGTGGATTTGGCTCTTCAAGTAGCGGAGGGTTTTCAAGTGGTGGCGGATTCTCTGGCGGTGGTGGAGGATTTGGTGGTGGAGGAGCAAGCGGTGGCTGGTAACTTCTTTTTAATAATAAAAGGCAAATAACAATGAATAATAAAGCAATTATATTTGATTTAGATGGAACACTAATAGACTCTTTAGAAGATATTGCTGTTTGTATGAATCAAGTTTTAGAAGAATTAGAACTTCCCATTCATAAAATAGAAGATTATAAATATTTTGTAGGTGGAGGAATTAGTGTACTTGTTGATAATGCACTTGATAAACAAACTTCTCTTGAAACAAAAGAAAAAGTTACAAATAAATTTAAAGTAATATATGATCAAAAATTACATGAAAAAACCTTACCTTACGATGGAATTTATGATCTTTTAGATGAACTTCAAAAGCTCGATTTCAAAATAGGAATTTTATCAAATAAACCACATGAATTTACAATTGAATATGCGAAAAACCTATTTTCAAAATATGAAATGAAAGAAATTCATGGACAAAAAGCTCATATTGAGAAAAAACCAAATCCAACAGCAGCTATTCAAATAGCACAAAGTTTTGATGTTCCTTGTGAAGAGATTTATTTTGTGGGGGATACAATGGTTGATATGCAAACAGCAGTTAATGCAAAAATGATAGGAATTGGTGTTCTTTGGGGATTTAGAGATGAAGATGAACTAATGGAAAACGGTGCTACTTTTGTAGTAAAACATCCTTTAGATATTTTAGAAATAGTAAATAAGAAGTAGAATTTTCTACTTCTTATTATACTTTTTAATCTGCTTTTTTAAAGCCTAGTTTTTCAAGTATATCTGATGGACTTAAATCTTTACTTTCTGCAATATCTTTAAACTTATCATCCTCTTTTGCATCTAAACCTATCTCTTTTAATTTTGAAATAAAATCATCACTGCTTATTTCTAAAGTCAAAGCAACTTCTTTTATAGATTTTTTTCCAAGACCTGAAAGTGGAACTATTTTTAAGTTACCTTTTTCAAAATTTTTTCTCAATAAATCATAAATAAATTTGGGACTTACTTTATTTATCTTTGCTATTTGAGATAGACTTTGTTCTTCCTCAAATGCAATATTATTTGATGTTAATATATTTTTTGATCTTTCTAAATCATAGTTTAGTTTTTTTGTAAAACTTTTTAAAGAAGATAATTCAGCGTGTGAATAAGGTGACGTTCCATACTCTTTTTCCCAAGAACTTTTTATATCATCTCCAAAGTTTAAGAAATCTGAAAAAGGACTGATTTGATAAATAGTTCCAAATAAAAATATCAAAAACAAAATACTAGCAATTATCATATCTTTAGTAAATAAAACAAATTGTCTTGCTTCATTATTCATATAACTAATCAAAGGCGTCCAATTATAATAAACATGTAAAATAGTAGCTACTATAAACAAAACCATAAAACTTGAATGAATTTGCCCATATAATTCTTTTGAAATACCAAATAGCTCCCAATTTGCCCAATTAGCAACTCGACCAGGTGGTGTGATAAATAGTATTATTCCTGTAAATGTCATAGTAAACATAGCTAAAAGCATAGTTAGTGAAGTGATTTTTTTAAGACTCATAATAACTCCTTCTTTTTCATATTTTAGCACCTTTTTGTAAGCATTTATTAACAATCTTTAATAAAATAGTATAATAGTATTCTATACCAATTATAGGATTCCAAATGGCAAATAAATATCAAACTGTAAGTTGTCATTTTTATGATGAACTTGAGGCTTTAGCTGTAAAAAAAGTACTTTCGAATATTACATATTTAGAAAATGAAAATGAAATAAATGTAGAAGATTTAATTGTGGATTTTAAAACAAAAAATAAAGAAGAGTTTTTAATACTAAAAAATGGAACTCAAATAAGACTAGATAAAATAATCAAAATAAATGGAATAGATACATCAAATCTTAAATGCTAGAATATTAAATCAAGGATATTAATGAAGACCTTTAAATGTGATTGTGAAAATCATCAAATACTATTTTTTGAAAGCAAAACTTGTGTTGCTTGTGAACGAGTAGTAGGAGTTGATGATAATTTTAATAAAGTAGAAACATATAACTTAGATAAAAATAATGGCTACTATTTTAAAACAAATCAACCAGAAGTTCATTATAAGAAATGTGATAATAATGCTAACTATCAAGTTTGCAATGGTATGGTTAATATGAATACTTTTGAACCAGTACCCAACAAAGATGAAGTATTATGTTTTGCTTGTCGTTTTAATGAAACTATTCCTGATTTATCAATTGTTGAGCATATTCCTTTATGGAAAAAAATGGAAATAGCAAAACGTCGAGCTATTTATACACTTAAAGCATTATCTCTTCCATTAGATAATATTCAACAAAATCCAAAAAGTGGTTTGAGTTTTGATTTCACAACAGACCGTGATGTAAGTGACCATTTCTTGACTAAATTAGATGATCAAGAAACAGTATTTACAGGTCATGATAATGGACATATTACTATTAACCTAGCTGAAGCAGATGAAGTTGCTCGTTCTAATACAAAACATGCCATGGGTGAGCAGTACCGTACATTACTTGGTCATTTCAGACATGAACTTGGTCATTACTATTTTGAAAAACTAATTGCCAAATCAAAAAAGAAACATGAACTATGTAAAAAATATTTTGGTGATGATGAGTTAGATTATCAAGAAGCTCTTAAAAAACATTATGAAAATGGCGCACCTCAAAACTGGAGTGAGCATTTCATAAGTGAATATGCTACCATGCATCCATATGAAGACTGGGCTGAAACTTGGGCACATTATATGCATATTATAGATACTTTAGAAACAGCAAAAAATTTCAATATTACAGGGTCTATAAGAGATACAGTTGATACTGAAAATCTTGGTGATTTAAAATTACCACAAAGCTCTTACTTTTTTTCTTCTCAAACTTCAATAACAAGTATTTTAGATACATGGATGGATTTTGCTGTTATTCTTAATTCTTTAAATCGTAGTATGGGAATGAATGATGCCTATCCCTTTGTATTAACACAATCTGTACGTACAAAACTTTCGTTTATTCATCATGCAATTCACGATAAACTAGAGCGTATGCCAGAATTAACTCATGAGATAAAATAAATTCAAGCCTAAATATACTTTATATTTTAAATTCTAAAAATCAAGATTAGTAAAAAATAGCCCTTAGGGGCTTATAAATTGGTTTTAATCTCTTCAAAAGGTTGTATATGCAATAGTTGCATATACAATTAAAGGATCAAAATGGCTTATGCATTAGAAAAATCTATTGGTTTTAAAATAAACCAAACTGCAAATAGAATTAACAATAAATTTAATACCCTACTTCAGAAATATGACATCGCTCCAGAACAAAGAGCAACTTTAGAAATAATAAAATATGAAAAAGACGTAAATCAAACAAAAATAGCAAATATTTTAGCAAAAGATAAAACTACAATAAGTAGAACATTAGCAACTTTAGAAAAAAAAGGTTTTATTCTAAAAAAACAAATTGACAAAAGGACAAATCTTATTGAGCTGACACTTGAAGGTGAAAAGATATTAGAAGAAAGTGCATTTATAGTAAAAGAGTTTCGAAAAAAGATTTCATCAAATCTTGATGAAAATGAAATAAATAAAATCGTTGAATTACTTGAAAAAGTAGCTTTGAGTATGGAAGAATAATTATGAAAAAATCAACAAATCATATATATTTAATCATACTTTTATCCATACTTTCTTCTGTTGCACCAATGGGAGTGGATACTTATTTACCTTCAATTCCAGATATTGCAAAATCATTTGATGTAAGTATTCACAAAATCGAACTTTCATTATCAATATTTCTAATTGGTTTTTCAATTGGTCAAGTATTTGGAGGCCCTATTTCCGATAGATATGGAAGAAAAATGAGTTCTATCTTTGGACTTTTAGGTTATGCCTTATTTAGTTTTATTATCATCTTTAGCTCAACTATTTATGAATTATGGGTTTATAGATTCTTTGAAGCATTTTTTGGGGGAATTGTTGTAGTAAATGCAGCTGCTGCTGTAAGAGATAGATTTCATGGGGCTGAAGCTGCAAAAGTATTTTCACTTATTGGAATGGTAAGAAGTATCGCTCCACTTTTAGCTCCTGCTATTGGTGCTTTTATTATTCACTTTTTTACCTGGGAAGCTGTTTTTATATTTTTAACTATTTATGCTTTAATCGTAGCTTTTTTTGTTTATAAAGATTTAGAAGAAAGTTATACATATACAAAACAAAACGTGTTTGAATCATTTAAATTAGTACTAAGCCATAAAAATGCCTTAAAAGCAATGTTAACTTTAGGTTTTAGTTTTGGTGGTTTTTTTATAATTATTGCTAAAACATCTTTTATTTATATAGAATATTTTAAAATTCAAACTGATTATTTTCCATTCTTTTTTGGAATAAATTTTATAGTTTTAATGCTAATGATTAAAGTAAATGTGAATCTACTCAAAAGTATAAATCCTATAGATCTTGTAAAAATTTCTCTTTTAGTGCAAGTAATTTCAGGAATTCTATTTGTTTTAAACTATGAAAATATTAGTTTAGTTTTAATTGTGATTTTAATTGCTTCATATATGAGTATGATGGCTTTTATTTTTGGAAATTGTATGGCTTTAACTTTAGAACACTTTCCTAAAAATGCGGGAGTAGCTTCTGGTGTTGTAGGAGTTTTACAGTTTGGATTAGGAGCAATTATTTCTTCAATTGCACTATCATTTCATAGTGAGACTTTTTTACCAATAGCTCTTAGTATTTCAATCATTTCATTTCTTGCATTTTTGATTATAAGAACATATAAGATATAAAAGAGTTACTCTTTTATATCTCTAATTCGAAAAATGATTCTTCAATTTTTTCATATTTTGCAATAGAACATGAAATTTTTATTGCATTTTCATAGTCTTTAAATTCATCAACAAAAAGTTTTTGTAATTTTTCTAACTCAACACATCTAAAAATAAAATATCCTAGAACTTCAGTTCCTCTTGAACCTGTTTTTTCGATTCCAAAACTATCAAATTTCCAATCTATTCCTTTTGTAAAAAAGAATACCTCTGAAAGTCTTTTTTCTAACTCATCTCTTACATTATTATCATATGCTTTTAAATGAACATAAAATGCAACATTTATATTAAACTGCGATTGAACTAACTTCTCTTGTTCTTCAGTACTTGGGTTTTCTATAATATTTATATTACTCATATTAAAATGCTTCCTAATTTTTTGAGTATTATAGTAAGATAGTTTGAAATAAAGCTTGCATTAATAATTCTAAATTCTTATTTTTAGTTTATTTTTATATTTTAAAACTTTATAAAATAAGATTTTTTTTATTATTTTTTAATATAATCGTAATTAACAATCAAAAGGTATATGATGACATATAAAGAAAATAATAAAACTTCAATTATTTGGCGTTCAGAATATAACATCAATAATTTCAAAATAGACACTGAACATCAAAAACTCTTTTCAATAGCCAGAGAAGCTATGAATGTATCAAAACTACAAAGTGATTTAGATATAAAATCAAAATTAAAAGAAATTATAAGTAGACTTTTTAACTATATCAATTTACATTTTTCTAATGAAGAAAAATATATGCAAGATATCTCTTATCCAGAAATAGATAATCATAGATTTTTACACAAAAACATGTTGAATATGCTCACTTCTCTTGTTTCAAAATTAAATACAATGCAGTTAAAAGAAATAGAGATATCTTTATATAATTTTATTGAAGAGTATTTCATTAGACATATAGTTTTAGAGGATAAAAAAATTCAATTATGGAATACAAATCTTCAAGATTTAAAGAAAAATTTTGGCTGGAAAAATATCTACAGCGTTAATAATCCAAATATTGATGATGAACATAAAAAATTATTTGATATTGCTCAAGAAGCTTTTATAGAAGTTGAGCCTGATTTAAAACCAGCAAAAATTAAAGAGATTTTAACAAAATTATATAACTACATGAAAAAACATTTCAAACATGAAGAAGAGTATATGAGTGAAATAAATTATCCAGATATTCAAGAACATAAAAAACTTCATAATGAAATTATAAATACTATTAATAATTTTGTAAGGCAACTCCCTACATTAGATGAAGACAAATTTGAAAAAGAGTTAGCAAGAATCATAGACATAGCACTTGTTCATCATATTATTCAAGAAGATAGAAAAATTATTCTATGGGAAAAAACAAATCCAAATAAAAAATAGGAGAAAATATGTACGCTGTTATATTTGAAGTTTGGCCAACAAAAGATGGTAAAGAAGAGTATTTACAAATTGCATCAAAATTAAAAGAATTTTTACAAAATCGTGAAGGATTTATCTCAATTGAGAGATTTCAAAGCTTAAGTGAGGAAAACAAACTTTTAAGTCTATCTTTTTGGGAAGATGAAAAAGCGATTGAAATTTGGAGAAATATGTTTGAACATAGAATTGCTCAAGATAAAGGAAATGCTAAAATTTTCGAAAAATATAGAATAAGAGTAGCAAATGTTCTAAGAGATTACACAAAAGAAGATAGAGAACAAGCCCCAAAAGATTCAAATGAACATAGAATTTAGATTTTTACAAAAAGCTATTAATGATAAAAACTATATTTCATTTACATATGAAGATAAAAGTTATAAAAATATCAAAGCTATAAAAATTGATGAGCAAAATATAATTCATTGTGATAATGGTCTTTTTGAATTTGAAAAAATAAAGAAATTACAAATTTTGAAGAATAAATTTTGAAATTACACAATTTGTTAATTTTTAAACTATATAATTCACAAATTTATTTTTAAGGATTAATATGAAAAAAATCATATTTACTACACTATTATCAATTTCTTCAATTTTTGCATTTGATATAGGTGCAGTTACAAAAACTGTAGGTGCTGCAACGGGAATTACAGCTGAGTCAATTGGAGGACAATTAGCTGATATGGTTAAAGCAAAAGCTCCTGCAACTGCTGAACAAGCAAAATCATATTGTGTTCAAGCTTCTACTTATAAATCATTTGTGGGAATAGCTGATGATGGTATGATGGCTAAAGCTATTGATATTTGCGCTGAAAAATCAAGCGAAGGATTAGAAGGAAAGGTAAAAGAAGTAAAAGAAAAAGCTACTTCTGAAGCTGTAAAATCTACTCCATCTATGCTTGATACTGCAGGTAAGTTATTAGGAAACTAATACTTTTATCAAACCCTTCTTGGGTTTGATTTACTACACTCTTCTTTTATACAAAATAAATGTTATGATTTCTAAAAAATATGGGTAATAACATGAATACAACAGATTTAATGAACACAGCACTAAACCTTGCAAAACTAAACACTATGCCTTACGATACAAATATTATAGTATCAGGTGAAAATATAAAAAGAGTTCTAATAGGTATTGATATGGAAACTCCTGAATTAATGCTTGCACAACAGTTAGGTTATGACTGTGTTGTAAGTCACCATCCAAAAGCCGACTCTTGCGTAGTTGATTTTGCAAAAGTTATGGATGTGCAAATAGACAGAATGGTAAAATCAGGAATTCCTATAAACAAAGCTCAAAAAGTTCTAAAAGCAAAACAAGCAAGTATTGATTTGACAAAACACGCTTCAAACTATGACAGAGTTAGCTCAGCTGCTAGACTTATGAATATGCCATATCTAAATATTCATATTCCAGCTGATTTTATCACAGAAGAGATAGTACAAAAAAGACTAGATAATGCATTTAAAGACAAACCAAAAACAAAACTAAAAGATATTATTGAAGAGCTAAATTCGTGGGAATACTTTATAGGAAAAGTTGCACAACCAGTTATAAGAGTGGGTTCTAGTGAGGACTACGCAGGAAAAATTGAAGTGCTTATGTCAGGTGGAACAAATGGTGGGGCAGATGTTTATAAATCATATTTCCAAGCAGGTGTAGGTACAATCGTTGCTATGCACGTTCCTGAAGATGTGCAAAGAGCAGTAATAGAGCAAAATATAGGAAATATAATCATAGCTCCACATATGCCAAGTGATAGTATTGGATTACTTGAAATTGTAAAAGCTTGGAGAGAACAAGGTGTTGAAGTTACTTGTATGAGTGGGATTGTGGAGTAGATTGACAATATAATACTTATACTATATAATACTTTTAAAAGTACTATTAAGGATACTATTATGATAATAAATGCAAATGAAGTAAAAACAAAAGGTGTTTCAATTTTTGCAAATCTACTTGAAAAATTTGATGAACTTATCATCAATGTAAGAGGCAAAAACCAATATGTTGTACTTGATATAGAAAGATATAAGGAATTAAGAGCAAATGAACTTGATTTGGCTTATTTAAAATCTCTACAAGATATAGAAAAAGGAAATTTCAAAGTTCAAAGTGCAAAAGAGCATATTGAAGAGTTAAGAAATGAATTATAAATTAATCATCACCGATGAATACAAAAAACGACTAAAAAAGTTTTTGAAAAAACATCCTGATATGATTGAACAATATGCAAAGTGTATATTTATACTAGAAAATGACCCTTTTCATCCAAGTCTTAGACTTCATAAACTAAAAGGTAAATTAGCAGATTTTCATTCTATTTCTATAAATATGGAATATAGAGTTATTATTGATTTTATTATCAAAGATAATGAAATTATTCCTATTGATATTGGTACACATGATGATGTGTATTAATACTTCATTCTTTTCTTTTTAGTAAAGAAAAGAAACAAAAGAAAAGCGTTCGCAGAGTTCCAAAATAGCTAAAAAATAAAATGAAATCTTAAAAATATTAAATCCATATATTTTTCTTTTATCTATTTCCCTAAACTCTTCCCAACCAAATACCCACTCGCCCACGCAAATTGAAGATTAAAACCTCCCCTATTTCCTACTATATCTAAAACTTCACCTGCAAAATATAGACCTTTGCATAACTTACTTTCATAAGTTTTATTATCTACCTCAGCGGTTCTTACTCCTCCACCACTAGCTTCTGCGTGTCCGAAACCTTGGGTGTCTATTATTTTTAGTTTCCATTGGTTTAGTTGGTAGGCTAAGGCTTTTATTTGTTTTGCGTTTACATCAGTGGCTTTTGTATCTATGTTGATTTTGCAAATATCTAATAATACTGGTGCTATTTTATTTGATACCATTCCAGTTATTATATCTACGGCTTTTTGACTTGGGATAGTTTTGAAAAGTGTTTGGATTTGATCGCCTAGGTCATTTCTGTTTATTTTTGGAAAGAAGTTTATTGCTATTTTTACATCTTGGTATTGGCTTAGATTTAAAACTGCTAGTTGTGAAATATCAAGTATTGCAAAACCTGAAACTCCATAACTTGTGAATAGTACATCTCCATAAATCTCTTGCTCTAAATTTCCATTTACATATAGGCTTACATTACACTCTTTTTTTACACCTTGAAGTTTTCCATTATAGGTATTATCAGTTTTTAGTCCTACAAGGGAAGGATAAGTTGGGTTGAAACTGTGTCCAAATTTTGAAGCGAAGTCTAAACCGCTTTCGTTTGCATTTAATTGTGGAGCTGCACCTAAACCATTTGAGATTAGAACTTTATCATAAGATTTAAACTCTTGTTCTTGTGTTGAGATAGTAAACTTATCTTCTATTTTTTCTATATTTACAATCATTGCTTCTAAATATATATTTATATCTAATTCTTTTAAAGCTAGTTCCAAAAGATTTGTTACTGATTTTGCTTCATTTGATAAGGGATATACTTTTCCACTTGGTTTTATATCAAGTAAAAGTCCTATACTTTTGCAGAACTTTTCAAAGGCTTTGAAATCAAACTCTTTTAGTGCGAAACTAGTAAAGTCTGGATTTTCTCCTAGATAGTTTTTTGAACTTATTTGATTATTTGAGATATTACATCTTCCATTTCCACTTGCAAGTATCTTTTTACCTATACCTTTGTTTGCATCAAATAAATCTATATGTAAATTTTTGTTTAATCTTTTAGCAGTAATTGCAGCTATTATTCCTGCTGCTCCTGCTCCTATTATTGCTATTTTCAAATTTTGCCTTAAACTTTTTTTTGATTATAGCTAATAGACTCTTTTAAATACTAAGAATACTCATTTCAATAAAATACAGCAAACCAAATAGTAGATTCATCTAAACTTGTAAATTTCACTCTATGTTTTTCCATGGCTTTTATATTTAAGTAATCACCTTTTTTTAATTCTACTTCCCTATTCTCAAATTCTAATATTGCAAAGCCTTCTAAAAGCAAAATAAATTCACTTTTTTCTTGCTCATACCAAAAGTTTTCAGGTGATTTTTGACCATTTGAAACTATCTTTTCTACTTTTATAGTCTCATTTTTAAAAATCTCAAAGAATTTCTCTTCACTTTTATCTACTATTATTTCATCAAATATATTATATTTTTCTACACACATAAACTATCCACAGTATTGATTTATTGGTATTTTAGCAAATTTTTCCTAATCATCTGATATAATCTTGATTGATTTAATCAAGTTAGTTAATCACCCCTAATTTAAAGGGTATTATATTAATTGTGATTAAATTACTTGACATTAATAAAAAAATGTTCTATAATTTCAACATATTAAAAAAGAAGCAAAAAAAAGAAAGGAAAACAATATGCAAAACGAAACAATTGCACTACACGCTGGTTATAACAAAAAAGAAGGCAATGGTTCAATGGCTGTTCCAATTACACAAACTACTGCTTATGCATTTAGAGATTCTGAGCATGCTGCTAATTTATTTGCACTAAAAGAATTAGGACCTATTTATACTAGATTAACAAATCCTACAACTGATGTTTTAGAGCAAAGATTTGCTGCACTTGAAGGTGGAGCTGCTGCAATTTGTGTTGCATCTGGTCAATCAGCTATTTTCTATGCTGTTGCAAATGTTGCTGAAGCTGGAGATAATATTTTAATCTCTGATAAATTATATGGTGGAGCTGTTACTTTACTAGCTCATACTATGAAAAGATTTGGTATCACAGCTCGTGTGTTTAAAAGTGAAGATGCTTCAAATTTAGAAGAGCAAATTGATGATAAAACAAAAGCAATTTTCTTTGAATCATTATCAAACCCACAAATTGCAATTACTGATATAGAAAAAGTAGTTGAAATTGCAAAAAAACATGGTGTTTTAACTATTTGTGATAATACAGTAGCAACTGCAGCTTTATTTAACCCAATCAAATGGGGTGTTGATGTTGTTGTTCACTCAACTTCAAAATATACAAATGGTCAGGGAACTGCAATTGGTGGAATTGTTGTAGAAAGAGATGGAATGGCTGAATTCTTTAAAGCTAATTCAAACAGATATTCACACTTTACAACTCCTGATGAGTCATATCATGGATTAGTTTATACAGATGTTCCTCTTCCTAACTTTTGTTTAAGAATTAGATTATCTCTTTTAAGAGATATTGGTGCGGCACAAGCTCCTTTTAACTCATGGCTTTTAATTCAAACATTAGAAACTTTAGGTTTAAGAGTGGATAAACACTCTGATAATGCACTTGAAGTTGCTAAGTTTTTAGAGTCGCATCCAAAAGTAAAAGCTGTAAATTACCCAGGACTTACTTCTAATAAATATTATGCAAAAGCACAAAAATATTTTAAAGATGGTAAATCATCAGGATTAATTTCATTTGATGTTAGCTCATTTGAAGAAGCAAGAAAAGTAATTGATAGTGCTAAATTATTCAGCGTTGTTGTAAATATTGGAGATAGTAAGTCACTTATTGTTCATCCAGCATCTACAACTCACTCTCAAATGAGTCCTGAAGAGTTAGCAAAAGCAGGTGTTAATCCTGTGACAATTAGACTTTCTATTGGTTTAGAAAACACTGTTGATCTTATTGAAGATTTAAATCAAGCATTAAATTAATATGCCGTTAATTTCAACAAAAGGTGTATATGGCTTAACAGCCATGTACGAGTTAAGTAAGCATCAAGAAGATACTCCCATGCAAATCAAGGATATATCTGCAAATGCTAATATCCCTCAAAACTACCTTGAACAGTTACTAAGTAAGCTAAGACGAGCTGAATTAGTAAAAAGTATCAGAGGAGCTAGAGGTGGGTATATACTTGCTAGAAAACCTAATGAGATTAAAATAGTTGATATTTTAATCGCTTTAGAAGATGATATAAAAATTGTGGATATGAAAGCAGATAACCCAATTTTGAATATCTTTTTTGATGAGTCGAAGAATAGTATGAAAAAGATTTTTGATATTTCATTAGATAAATTAGATGAATATCAAGATAAATATAATGAATTTTTACATTACAGTATATAAATAATAAATAAAGGAAAATGATATGAAATTTGCAAATAATATAACAGAATTAATCGGAAACACACCTTTAGTAAAATTACAAGGTGCAAGTGATGCAAGTGGAGCTACGGTTCTAGGAAAATGTGAGTTTATGAACCCATCTCACTCTGTAAAAGATAGAATTGGTACAAACATGATAAATGCTGCTTTAAAAGCTGGATTAATCAAAGAAGGAACAACAGTAATTGAACCAACAAGTGGAAACACAGGAATTGCATTAGCATCTGTTTGTGCAGCACTTGGAATTAAACTAGTTCTTACAATGCCTTCATCAATGAGTATTGAAAGAAGAAGATTATTAAAAGCTTTAGGTGCTGATTTAGTATTAACTGCTCCTGAAAAAGGTATGAAAGGTGCTATTGAAAGAGCAGTTGAATTAAAAGAAGAAACACCAAATTCTTTTATTCCTCAACAATTTGCAAATGAAGCAAATCCTGAGATTCATAGACTTACAACAGCAAAAGAAATTTTAGCTGATACTGATGGAAAAATTGATATTTTCATTGCAGCTATTGGTACAGGTGGAACAATAACTGGAACTGGTGAAGTTTTAAAAGCTCATAATCCTAATATTCAAATTATTGCTGTTGAACCTGATGCAAGTCCTGTATTAAGTGGTGGTAAACCAGGTCCTCATAAAATTCAAGGTATTGGAGCAGGTTTCGTACCTGATATTTTAAATACAAAAATTTATGATGAAATAATTCAAGTATCAAATGATGATGCAATTGCTAGTTCTAGACTTCTTGCACAAAAAGAAGGATTATTAGTTGGTATTAGTGCCGGTGCAAACGCACATGTTGCTGCATTAGTAGCTGCTAGACCTGAAAACAAAGGTAAAACTATTGTTACAATTTTATGTGATACTGGTGAAAGATACTTAAGTTCAGGTTTATATGATTATGAAGAAGAGTAAAAACTCTTCTTTGTAACTATTTATTATATATAAAATTAGGAAAAATACATGCACGAAAAACCATATAGGTCAGTGGTAAAATCTATTTCATGGAGAACATTAGGTACTCTTGATACGATGATAATTTCATATTTTGTTACAGGTAATTTAGTAATGGCAGCATCAATTGGTTCAATTGAGGTTGTAACAAAAATGGCATTGTATTATTTTCATGAAAGAGCTTGGAATAGAAGTTCTTTTGGTAGAGTAAAACCTCCTGCAAATGATTATCAAATTTAGGTGAAATAATGAGTAAAAAAGAGTTAGTAGAAAAATTAAACAAAGAATTAGAAAATAAATCAACGCAAGAAGTAGTTGAATTCTTTTTGAAAAACTTTGAAAAAGTAGCATTAAGTTCAAGTTTAGCAGCAGAAGATCAAGTTTTAACAGACCTAATGCTAAAGGAAAATAAGAATGCAACAATATTTACATTAGATACAGGCAGACTTCATCCTGAAACTTATGATGTAATGGATGCAACAAATTTGAAATATGGTGTAAAAATTGATGTATTTTTCCCAAATAGCGAAAAAGTACAAGAATTATATCAAACGCAAGGTGTAAATGGACAATATGAAAGTATTGAAAATAGAAAGAATTGCTGTGGTATTAGAAAAATTGAACCTCTTAAACGTGCTTTAAAAGGTCTTGACGTTTGGATTACAGGGCTAAGAGCTACTCAAAGTGTAACAAGAATTGATATGCCTTTAGTTGAATGGGATGAAGCATTTAATGTTATTAAAGTTAATCCTTTGATTAATTGGAATGAAAAAGATGTTTGGGATTACATAAAAGAAAATAGAGTTCCATATAATAAACTTCACGATCAAGGTTTCCCTAGTATTGGATGTGCTCCATGTACACGAGCCATTAAAGAAGGTGAAGATATAAGAGCAGGAAGATGGTGGTGGGAAAACCCAGAACATAAAGAGTGTGGTTTACACAAGAAATAGATTTTAATTTAAAATATAAAGATGAATTCAAACTTTTAATTTGAGTGATTCTAAATTAATGGAGAAAAATAAAAATGATAAGTAAAGAAAGATTAACCCATTTAAAACAATTAGAAGCAGAATCAATGCACATAATGAAAGAAGTAGTAGCAGAATTTCAAAATCCAGCTATGCTTTATTCAGTTGGGAAAGATAGCTCGGTTATGCTTCATATCCTACAAAAAGCATTTTACCCAGCACCACCACCCTTACCTTTAGTTCATGTTGATACAACATGGAAATTTAAAGAGATGATAGAGTTTAGAGATAGACGTGCAAAAGAAGTTGGTATGGAGCTTTTAGTTTATATTAATCCTAAAGGTGAAGAGATGGATATCTCTCCTTTTACTCATGGCTCTGCACTACATACCGATGTTATGAAAACTGAAGGTTTAAAAAATATGTTAAACATTCAAAAGTTTGATGCAGTATTTGGTGGAGCAAGACGTGATGAAGAGAAATCAAGAGCAAAAGAGAGAATCTACTCTTTTAGAGATAAAAACCATAGATGGGATCCAAAATCACAAAGACCAGAGTTATGGAATATCTATAATGGAAGACACACTAAAGGTGAGTCTATTAGAGTATTCCCATTATCTAACTGGACAGAGCTTGATATTTGGCAATATATTTATCTTGAAGGTATTCCTATTCCTGATTTATATTTCTCAAAAGAAAGAGATGTTGTAGAATATATGGGTACAAAAATCATGGTAGATGATGAAAGAATGCCTGAAGAATTAAGAAAAACAGCTAAAAAAGAGATGGTAAGATTTAGAACTTTAGGTTGTTATCCATTAACTGGTGCAGTTAATAGTGAAGCTACAACTTTACCAGAGATTATTCAAGAAATGTTAATTTGTACTACAAGTGAAAGACAAGGTAGATTAATAGATAGTGATGGTGACGCATCAATGGAGAAAAAGAAACAAGAAGGGTATTTTTAAAAATGGCACATCAATCAGATTTAATAGCAGAAAATATAGAACAATATTTAAAAGAACACGAAAATAAAGAGATATGTAGATTTATCACTTGTGGAAGTGTTGATGATGGTAAAAGTACTCTAATTGGAAGACTTTTATATGATTCAAAAATGATTTTTGAAGATCAATTAGCAGCAATTGAAAAAGATTCTAAAAAATCAGGAACAACTGGTGATAAAATTGACTTAGCACTTTTAGTTGATGGACTAGCAAGTGAGAGAGAACAAGGTATTACTATCGATGTTGCTTATAGATTTTTCTCAACTGATAAAAGAAAATTCATAATTGCAGATACTCCAGGTCATGAGCAATATACAAGAAATATGGCAACGGGTGCAAGTACTGCTGATATTGCAATTATTTTAATAGATGCAAGACAAGGGATTTTAACTCAAACTAAAAGACACTCTTATATAGCTTCTTTACTAGGTATTAAAAACCTAATCGTTGCTATTAATAAAATGGACTTAGTTGATTTTAGCGAAGAAGTTTTTGAAAATATTAAAAGAGATTATAATGAGATTATTGAATATCTTCCTCATAATAAAGATTTAAATATTCAGTTTATTCCTATTTCTGCTTTAGATGGAGATAACATTTTAACTATTTCACCTAAGTGTTCTTGGTATAAAGGTCTTCCTTTAATGCAATTATTAGACCGAACAGAAATACATAAACAAGAGTCATCTTCATTTAGATTACCTGTTCAGTATGTTGTACGTCCTCATTTAAATTTTAGAGGATTTTCAGGAACAATTTCAAGTGGAAGTGTTAGTGTTGGTGATGAAATTACAGTATTACCTTCAAGAAAAACATCTAAAGTAAAATCAATAGTATCAAATGATATTAAAGATTTAAGACCAATTGGAAAAGATGAAACAGTTGAAACTATTCAAACTGCATTTGCTCCAATGGCTACAACTATTACACTTGAAGATGAGATTGATATAAGTAGAGGTGATATGATTGTAAAATCAAGTGATATTCCAAAAGTATCAAATCACTTATCAGCAATGGTAGTTTGGATGGATGAAACTCCACTTAAATTAAATCAAAACTACATTATCAAAAGAGCAACATCTGTAATAAATGGAGCATTTAACACTATTGAGTTTAAGAAAAACATCAATACTTTTGAAGAAATTGATGCAACACAACTTGCTTTAAATGATATAGCAAAATGTACAATCTCTTTAGATAGAGATATAGCAGTTGATCCATACCATGAAAATAGATATACAGGAAGTTTTATTATAATTGATAAATATACTAACTCAACAGTTGGGGCTGGTATGATTGTATCTTCTATTGAAGGTTTCGCTCATTTAGAAGAAGAGAAAAAAGTATATACTCAAAGTGAAATTGAGTTAAATGAATTTATTAGAAGAAATTATCCGCAATGGGATTGTAAGGCAATATAGTGTCTAATGATTTAACATTAAATATAGAACAAATAAAAAAAGAAAAAAGTGGAATAGATGTCTTAGGTGACATCTATATCTACTCAATTTTTCAAGAACGAATAACGCCAAGTGATTTGGAAAGATTCAAATGGTATGGACTTTATGCACAAGATGAAAAACAAGAATTTTTTGAATTAAGAATTCCGCTTAATATGGGTGAATTAAATCTTGAACAATTAAGAACTATAACGCAAATAACAAAAGATTATACAAATGGCACTTTAAACTTATCAAGTGAGCAAAAAATAGAGTTAAAAAATCTAAAACTTCACAATATCCCAAATATTTTCAATATGCTTCAAGCTGTTAAATTAAATACTTTTTTTGAAGCAGGTCACACAGTAAGAAGAGTTCTTACATGCCCAGTAAATGGTATTGATGAAACACAATTATTTGATGTTAGTGATTTAGCAAATAGAATAAATAAAACATTCATTGGAAATAAAGATTACTATAACTTACCAAACAAACTTCAAATGGCTATTAGTGGATATGAAGAAGGATGTGATGTTCAGTTTATTCCTGATGTTAGTTTTAATGCAACAAAAGATTCAAAAGATAAAATCATTTTTTCACTAAAACTACTTGATAAAACAGTAGGTTATGTAACTTCTCCTCAGGTTCTAAATACAGCAAAAAGTATTGCAAATATTTATAAAGATTATGGATATAGAGAGAATTCACAAAAAAGTTCATTTGAATATCTTGTTAATAATTGGGGTTTTGATAAGTTTTACGATATATTAAATGCTTCAATCAATTATAAAATAGAAAAAGATATTTCTAAAAAAGATATTTCAACTCCTAGAAAACCTAGAATGGGTATAAACAGCAGTAAAATTCAAGGGGAAAGTTATATTGGATGTAGATTTAATTCAAATGATATAAGTTATTCAACACTTGATTCTTTATATGAATTATTATTAAAATATAAAGCTTCAAAAATAAAAATAACCCATAAAGCAAATATTATAATTTTAGATGTTCCTTCAATAAATGCAGAAGAATTTGCAAAAGAGTTGGAAAAAATTGGATTTAATCCTTTTTCATAAATTTTTAAGAGCTTTTTATAAAGCTCTTATGCTAAATAACTTAAAATTATAAAACTAATAAGAAAACCTAATTAAACGAGCAAAATAATTATGAACAAAAATATTTTTAGACCTTTTTTCAATGAAAACAGTGATATTTTAAATTTTATAAAATACAATACTATTGGAAAAAATAAAAAAGAATATTTTGATTATACAGCATCAGGATTAGCATTTAGACAAATAGAAAATAGAATCCATGATGTTCTTGAAACCTACGCAAATACTCACTCAAAAGAAGCATCAAACGCAGATAAAACCACAAACTATTATGAAATGGCAAGAGCAAATTTAGCTTCTAATTTAGAGCTATCAGATGAGTTTGCTATACTTCCAAGTGGATGCGGAACAACAGCTGCAATTAAACACTTTCAAGAACTTATGGGATTATATATTCCTCCTTCTACAAAAAAAAGATATGGTTTTGAAATAGATAAATCTAAAGCTCCTTTAGTAATTGTAGGACCATATGAACATCACTCAAATGAAGTTTCATTTAGAGAAGCTCTTTGTGAAATCCAAAGAATAGATCTAAATAAAGAAGGATTAATAGATTTAAATCATCTAAAAGATATTTTAGAAAAAAACAAACACAGAGAAATAATTGCTTCATTTTGTATAGCTTCAAATGTAACAGGAATAATAACTCCCTACGAAGAAATATCAAAACTCTTACGAACTTACAATGCTGTTGTTTGTTTTGATGCAGCAGCATCTAGTCCTTATATGAATATTCCTAATCATTTATATGATGCAATGTTTATGTCACCTCACAAACTTCTTGGAGGTCCAGGATCTTGTGGATTATTGGTAATTAGAAAAAGTCTAATTGATACTGATATCTCACCAACTTTCGCAGGTGGTGGAACGGTTGAATATGTAAATAAAGAAACTCAAGTTTATCAAAAAAACATAGAAACAAGAGAAGATGCAGGAACTCCTGGAATTTTGCAACTAATTCGTGCAAGTTTAGCATATCAGCTAAGAAATGAAATTGGTTTTGAGTTTATTAAAAAACAAAAAAATGGATTAAAAGAATATTTCATAAATGAATTAAAAAAAATATCAAATTGTGAAATCTATGGAAACCAAGAAGCCTCTAATATAGGAATAATTTCTTTTAATATAAAAGGTCTAAATCCTTACGAACTATGCAATAAATTATCAAGTCAAAACAACTTTCAAACAAGAGCAGGATGCTCATGTGCAGGGCCTTATGGACATGATTTATTAGGAATTCAAACTTTAGATATTAACAATAAACCAGGATGGGTTAGAATCTCAATTCACTTCTCACAAACAAAAGAAGAGATTAAAAGTTTAGTTGATGGAATTAGAAAAATAGCAGTTTAAAATCAATACAAAAATCCCATAAGCCAAAGGGGTATTTTATTAGCAAATCCTATTTCAATATCATCTGAGATAACAAAACCATTTTTATTTCCTTTTAATTGGGAATCATCTTTAGAAGCCCCACCTATTTCAAAAACAAAATTATCATTTACTATAAAATCTCCTCTATCATGATAATGAACCTGATGATGAAGACCCACTTGTGATACAAAAAAACTTTCTCTAATAGCTCCTATATCTCCATTTCCACAAAGTATTCTAAATAAGTTTGGATTATCTAAAAGAAGTTTATCTGGTTTATTGATAGCTCTCATTCCAGCCCCACCTCTTACAATATGAATTAAACTTCCAGCATCCATTCTTTCAAGGTATTTTTGAAGTGTAGGCCAAGATGTTCCAACAGCAGAACTAAGTTTTGAGATGTTTAATTCATAAGGTTTTGTAGAACAAAGCATATAAATTATTTTTTTTAATTTATCTAATTTTGAAGGGTCAATATGATAAATACCACAAAGATCTGAATCAATAGTAAGATTTATTACTTCAAGAAGTTTTATAGGATAATCACTTAAAGATTCTTGATAAAAAGGGTAACAACCATATTTCAAATAATCATTAAATTGTTCCAAGGGTCTGATTTGTTTCATAATATTAAAAACGATATCTTCATGATTTTTTAATATTTCATCTAAGGTATAGCTTTTGAAAGATTGTTTAGTTTGTAGTTCACAAAACTCTCTTAAAGATAAAACTCCTAAAGTATGAAGAACAGCCCTTCTTGATAAATCACCAGATGAATGTTCTATTTGAAGTGCTGATGAACCACTAAATAATACTTGTAATTCAAATACATCATAAATTGCTTTTAAATCTTTTGAGAAATTATTATTTTTATGAATTTCATCTATTATGAATAATTTTCCACCTCTTGCATAAAAAGCTTCAGCTATTTCATAAAGATTTTCTCCACTCATTGCAGGATGGTCACAACTAACATATAATATTTTTGAAATTGGGATTTCTAAACTTTTTGCATATTGTAAAAGAATAGTACTTTTACCAGCACCTCGAGCACCTTTAATACCAATTAATTTACTATTAAAATCAATTTTTGAGTAAAGATATCTTTCATATGTAGGCACTTGTCTTGCTAATATTTGAGCTGATATTTTTTGCAATATTTCTAAATTCATTCTTCATCTTTTATTGTAAAGTATATTTTATAATAATACCAATTTTATTATAAAATATACTTTATAACAAAATAAATTTCTCAAAATTAAACAAACTCTAAACAATTCATTTATACTTCATTAACCAATACCATATACAATCCCAAATGAGTTTCATAATTTTTTTTTCAGTTTTTACAATTGTTTTTGCTTTTCAAACATTGATAATAAAAAAGCGTCTTATAAATAAACTTGATTTTACGTATAAGACCAAAAAGTATCTAAGCCTAATTCTATATATTACTTTTTTCGGTGTACTTTTGTATCCCGCGGCTAGATACTATCCTTTAGTGCCTAACTGGCTCTATTTTCTGCTTTCTTTACCAATTGGGGTGATTTTTTTAACATTTATAATTACATTATTACATGAAATCATCTCATTTGGATTCTCTAAAACTACTTTTAAAAAAAACAGAAGAGAGTTCTTTAAAAAAGGTTTAGATATAGGTGCTATTTCTGTTGTAATTGCTACGAATGCAAAGGCTATAGACAATGCAAGAGATATAGAACTTGAAGTTGTTGATGTAAAAATCAATAATTTAAAACAACCCTACTCTATAGTTCAATTAAGTGATATTCATATTGGTGGTTTAATTGATAAAGATTTTATTAAATCTTTAGTTGATAAGGTAAATATTTTAAATCCTGATGTTATTGTAATCACAGGTGATTTAGTTGATACTAAACTTGATTTTGCAAAAGCAGCACTTGATGAATTAAGAAATCTAAAATCAAATTTTGGAACATATTTTATAGTTGGTAATCATGAATACTTTCATGGAGTTCAGCCTATTATTGATTATGTAAATTCACTTGGAATAAAAACTCTAGAAAATGAAAATGTTTATATAGGAGCAAAAGATACTGGTTTTTATTTGTGCGGAGTTTATGATAGATTTGGAAATAGATATGGTTCATACAAGCCAGATATTAAAAAAGCTTTAGAAAATACAAATAATCATCCAACTGTATTATTAGCCCATCAACCAAAATTTATTGATGAACTAGAATCTACAAAAGGCATTGATTTAATTCTTTGTGGACATACTCATGGTGGACAAATTTTTCCATTTAATTTTTTAGTAAAACTACAACAACCTTATGTAAGAGATTTAAACACTCATAATGAGTTTACACAAGTCTATGTAAACAAAGGTACAGGTTTTTGGGGACCACCTATGAGATTAGGTGCTAGTAGTGAGATAACTTTTTTGAAGTTATCTCAAGTTTAAAAACTCTCCCACTCCTCATCATCATTTACTTTTGAAATTACACTTGCTGTTGTTTGTGGTTTTACATTACTTACTGTTGGGGAAATAGCTGTTTGTTTTGTTTCTATTTTTTTTGATTCACTTTTCTTTATAGGCTCTATTTTTTTAGTATTAGTAATAAATTTATCTAAATTCATATCTTTAGCTTTTGCATCTTTTTTACCAATAAACTCTTTTTCATCAGCTGTTGATACTACAAGTTTTGCAATATTATCTGTAACAACGGCAACTTCATAACTTTGAGAGGCTATCATAGCATTTTCTTGTGTTTGTCTATCTAAGTGATTTACTGCATCATTTATTTGCTCAATTCCATGTAGTTGCTCTTTTGAAGCATTTTGAATATCTTGAATTAAATTTATTGTATGTGTAATATTTTCATTTAATTCTTTATATCCATCAATCATATTTCCAGCTATTTGTTTACCATAATTTGCTTTTGAAGTTGCATTTTCAACTATTAATTTTATCTCTTTTGCAGCTTCAGCACTTCTTGCTGCTAGATTTCTAACTTCTTGTGCAACTACTGCAAATCCACGTCCTGCTTCTCCAGCAGTTGCTGCTTCAACGGCTGCATTTAAAGATAAAATATTTGTTTGAAAAGCAATTTGATCAATTACTGTTATTGCTGTGTTAATTGCTGTTACTTGTGTATTAATATCATCCATTGCAAGAGTTGTTTCATTTGCTAATTTTTCACCTTGATTAGCTGATGAAGTAACACTATGAGATAAGGTTGCCATTTTAGAAATACTTTGAGTGCTATTTCTAATATTACTTGTAATTTCTTCAATAGCTGCGGCTGTTTCTTCCAAAGAAGCGGCTGAAGCAGTTGAACTTTGATTTAATTTAGCCACATTTACAAGTAAAATATCAGAACTTAGATCAAGTGTTAATCCATTTGTTTTATTATCAACTAACATTTGATTAATTGAATTTTGTAAAGTATTTATTCCTACTACTAATCTCTCAAGAACTCCACCTTTTTCATCATTTGAACGCATTTTTAATACTTTTGTATAATTATGTTTTATATATTCTTCTAAAATTTCATCTACTTCTTCAAATCTATTTTTTGTATTTTTTATCATTTCATTAACATTATTTTTGAACTCTTCTAATGGAATGTTTGAAGTATTTTTTTCTATTAATTGAGAATACCAACCATTATTTACCCTTGTCATTACAACCTTAGCATCTTCAATTAACTCTATATCTTGATTTATTGTATTTTCAATTTGTTTAATATTTAAATTTACAAATTTTGCCATTTCACCAAACTCATCTTTTGCTTTATCATCTAATAAAGAAACATTACTTGATGTTTTGTTTACATATGAAAAAAATGATATTAAGCCATCTTTAAAATCATTTAACGATTTTGTAATAATATTTGAAATCACTAATGAACAAACTATAAAAGTTACAATTGAAAGAATCCCTAAAATAACTAATATTGTATTTAATAAATCATGGGCTTTATTTTTTAATTCTATAGCTTCTGAGTTTATAATTTTTATTTTTTCTTCTAAAGATAGACCAAGATTTGCCATTTGAGAAATTATAGTTTTTATTTCAGCAGGCTCTTCTTTTATACCACTTTTAAAGTTTTTTATTAATTTCAAAGAAAATAAATCAAAACTCTTAACATATTCTTTTGATAAATCACTTATTTCATCACTTATTTGTCTACTTTGATCTAATATCAATTGTTTTTTTAAGTCCATTGTTTTGGAATCTAATGTATTAAAAATCTCTTTCACTTCTTTAGATTTTTCTTCATTTGGAGCTCTTAAAAACTGATAAACAGCAATTCTAGCTTTTAGAAGATTCTGAGATAACTCATCTGTTTTTACATAAACTTCATTTCTTGTATTTAAAAGCTTATTATAGTGAATATATACAAAAGAGAATATTCCAACTATTATTATAAATCCCAAAGGAAATAACAATAGTTTTGATTTTGTTTTTATATTTCTTAACATTTTGATTCCTTAATCTAACGTTTTATAATTATACAACATATGTTTTTAAATACATTTGTATTAGTAATATACAATATTTAAAGATAGTAATTCTTTTATTTATGTATAATAATTCTAATTTAAATAAATAAGGATAAGTTATGTCTTTGAAAGTTGTAATATCTCACAAAACTCACTATAAATATGATAGAAATATATCTTTATCTCCTCATATTATAAGATTAAGACCTGCTCCTCATAGTAGAACCCCTATTGAAGCTTATTCATTAAAAATAAAACCAGATAATCACTTTTTAAACTGGCAACAAGATCCATTTGGAAACTACATGGCAAGACTTGTATTTCCTGAAAAAACAAAAGAATTTTCAATTGATGTTGAAATTATTGCTGATTTAATTACATTAAATCCATTTGATTTCTTTGTTGAAGATAGTGCAAAAGATTTTCCTTTTGAATATAAGAAGGAATTAAAAAAAGAGTTAAAACCATATTTAAAAATTGATGAAAAAGGTAAATTATTAAAAGACTTCGTAGCTTCTATTGATAAAACACAAAAACCAATCATTGATTTCTTAGTTGAAGTAAATCAAAAAATCAATCAATATGTAAACTACACTGTACGATTGGAAGCTGGTGTTCAAGAGTGTAAAACTACTTTAGAAAATAAACTAGGTTCATGTAGAGATTCAGCATGGTTATTTGTTCAAGTGTTAAGACATTTAGGACTTGCAGCTCGTTTTGTATCTGGTTACCTAGTTCAATTAACAGCAGATGTTAAATCACTTGATGGACCAAGCGGTCCTGAAGCTGACTTTACAGATTTACATGCTTGGACTGAAGTTTATATTCCAGGTGCTGGTTGGGTTGGGCTTGATAGTACAAGTGGCTTATTTGCAGGGGAAGGTCATATTCCACTTGCTTGTACTCCTCACTATAATAGTGCTCATGCAATTGAAGGATTTAGTGATAAATGTGAAACAGAGTTTTTCTTTGATAATTCTGTAACAAGAATCTTTGAATCTCCAAGGGTTACAAAACCATATAAAGATGAACAATGGGATGCTATTTATAAACTTGGATTTAAAGTTGATGAAGATTTAGAAAAAAATGATGTTCGTCTTACAATGGGAGGTGAACCTACTTTTGTATCAATAGATGATATGGAATCACCTCAATGGAATAGTGAAGCTGATGGCCCTCACAAAAGAAAACTTGCAAATGACTTATCAAGAAAACTATTAGATACTTATGGAAACAATGGTTTACTTCATCATGCTCAAGGAAAATGGTATCCAGGTGAACCACTTCCTAGATGGCAAACAACAGTGTTTTGGAGAAAAGATGGAAAACCTGTATGGGAAAATCCTGATTTATTAGCCGATATGAATAAGACATATCCATATTCAACTGATGATGCTAGAAATTTCATATCAACACTATCTTTAATTTTAGGAATAAGTGATGAAAATGTAATTCCTGCTTACGAAGATCCAATTTATTATATTATGAAAGAAGCAGAACTTCCTTTAGATATTGATCCATTAAAATATGATTTAAAAGATCCTCTTGAAAGAAGAACTATTGCTGAAAAATTAACAAAAGGATTAAATAATCCTGTTGGATTTGTTCTTCCAGTTAGCTTTGGAGAAACAAAATGGATTACTTCAAAATGGGAATTTAGACGTGGTCACTTATTTTTAGGAGCAGGAAATTCTCCTTTAGGATTAAGACTTCCACTTGAATCTTTAATTGTTAAACCACAAGTTGAACTTGAACAAGATTTTGAGCAAGATTTATTTGCTTCATATCCAGCTTTAGGTGAATATATCACAGCTGTTCAAAAAAGAGCTAAAAAAATGAGTAAAAAAACTACTCTAAAAAATAAATATGAAGCTTTTGTAAGAACAGCACTTAGCGTTGAAATTAGAGATGAAAAACTTTGTATTTTCCTACCTCCAATAAATAAAACAGAAGTTTTCTTAGATTTAATTGCCTCAATTGAAGAAGCAGCAAAAAGATTAGAATTAAGTGTAATCATAGAAGGGTATGAACCTCCACATGATTTAAGAACAGATAGAATCAAAGTAACTCCAGATCCAGGTGTTATTGAAGTAAATATTCAACCAGCTAGTTCTTGGAAAGAGTTAAGTGATAACTTACTTTCTTTATATGAAGATGCTAGAGTTTGTAGACTTGGAACTGAGAAATTTATGCTAGATGGAAGACACACAGGAACAGGTGGTGGAAATCACGTAACTATTGGAGCTATGGAGCCTAGTGATTCACCATTACTTAGAAATCCTCAATTACTTAGAAGTCTAATCACATTTTGGCAACACCACCCAGGTTTATCATACCTTTTCTCAGGTGCATTCATAGGACCAACTTCTCAAGCTCCAAGAGTTGATGAAGGAAGAGCAGAAAATCTATATGAACTTGAAATTGCCTTCTCTCAAATTCCAGAATCTGGAGATGTTCCTTTTTGGTTAACAGATAGATTATTTAGACATATGCTAACAGATATCACAGGAAATACCCATAGAAGTGAATTTTGTATAGATAAATTATATTCACCAGATAGTAGTACAGGAAGACTTGGAATCTTAGAGCTTAGAGCCTTTGATATGCCTCCTCACTCTCAAATGGCACTTTTACAAATGTTATTGGTACGGGCATTAGTATCTTGTTTTTGGGAAAAACCATATAAACATGATTTAGTTAGATGGGGAACAAGGCTTCATGATAAATTCTTACTTGAGCATTATGTAAAAGAAGATTTAAAAGGTGTAGTTCAATATTTAAATGATGAAGGTTATGAGTTTAAACTTGATTGGTTTGACCCATTCTTTGAGTTTAGATTCCCATTATATGGAATGACAATGATTGAAGGAATGCCTGTTGAAATCAGATCAGCAATTGAGCCTTGGCATGTTCTAGGAGAAGAATCAAGTTCTCAAGGAACTGCTAGATATGTTGATTCATCAGTTGAAAGATTACAAATAAAAATTGAAAACTTCAATGAAGAAAGATATATCATTACTTGTAATGGTGTTCAAGTTCCATTATCTAGAACAGATGTTGAAGGTGAGTATGTAAGTGGTGTTAGATATAAAGCTTGGCAACCATGGTCAGCACTACACCCTACAATTAAAGTAGATACACCTCTAACTTTTGATATAATCGACAAATGGAATACAAGGTCAATTGGAGGGTTCAATTATTTTGTTGCACATCCAGGTGGAAGAAGTTATGATAGTTTCCCTGTAAACTCTTATGAAGCAGAATCTAGAAGAATAAATAGATACTGGGACTTCAACCATTCACAAGGTGTTGTAACAGAATATGAACCACAAATTGGTGGAGAAAGTAATACTCTTTTTGCAGTTGAGGCTACAAGAACTTTAACTAATAAAAAAGGAAGTAAAAAACTATTCTTCCACGAAATGCCTAAAAATAAAGAGTATCCTCATACTCTAGACTTAAGACAAAGGTGGATTAGAAAATAGATGTCAATTTTTGATAGTTGTAGGTTAGAATCATCATTTGATGAAATGTTTGATAAAGATTGTAATGTAAAAGAACAATGGAAAGAAATATTTAATAATCTTGAAAAAACAGATATAAAACAACTTGAGCAAAAACAAACAGAAATTGATTGGCGTTTAGAAGATAATGGGGTTACTTATAATATTTATAATGATCCTGAAGGAACAAATAGAAGATGGAATCTAGATCCGATTCCATTTGTTCTAACTAGTGAAGAATGGGAAGAAATTACAAAGGGATTAAAACAAAGAGCAAAGTTATTAAATCTTATTTTTAAAGATTTATATACAGAACAACGTTTAATAAAAGAAGGTATTGTTCCTGCTGAAATTATATTTGCTCACAAAAGTTTTATACCTGAAGTATTTAATTTTGAAAATCCAGATTATTATACTATGAGATATTATGCTGCTGATATAAGCAGAGGTCCAAATGGAAAATTTTGGGTTATAAATGATAGAACACAATCACCATCAGGTCTTGGTTATGCAATAGAGAATAGACTTACTATGAACTCTGTGTTAAATGATTTATATCCAAATATTGAAATCCAAAAAATTGCTAAGTTTATAGAAGGTTTTAAGAATATGCTTAAAAAAATAGCTTCTAAAACAAATGATCATCCCTTAGTAACACTCTTAAGTCCTGGTCCTCATAATGAAACATATTTCGAACATTCGTACCTTAGTTCATTTTTAGATTTAACACTTGTTCAAGGTGAAGATTTACTTACAAAAAATAATCAACTTTGGCTAAAAAGCCTAAGTGGTCTTAAAAAAGTTGATGCAATAATAAGAAGAGTTGACTCAAAATTTTGTGATCCACTGGAATTAAGAAATGACTCACGACTTGGAGTTGCTGGACTTTTAAATGTTGTAAGAGAAGATAATGTTTGTATGATAAATCCAATTGGAGTGGGAATTTTAGAAAATATTGGACTTAATCCTTTTATGAAAAATATCGCTAAGTTTTTACTTGATGAAGAGTTAATTCTTCCTCAAATAGCAACTTGGTGGTGTGGACAAAAAAAAGAGTTAGATTTTGTAATTAAAAATATAAGAACCCTTTTAATAAAAAAAATTGATAAAACTGATGATATAGAGGTTTACTTTGGTAATCAACTAAATGATGAAGAAATCATAAAACTAACTGAAAAAATCAGTAAAAGCCCACACTATTATGTGGGTCAAGAAATCATTGACTTCTCAACAATTCCTTCTTTTCATAAGGGAAAAGTAGAACCAAGAAATGCAGTTATTAGAGCATTTGGCTATTTAGAGGAAGAAAACTTTGAAATTATGCCAAGTGGTCTTGTAAGAGTTTCTGCTTCAAAAGATTCATTAGTAGTTTCAAATCAAAAAGGTGGAACAAGTAAAGATTTATGGATTTTAGGAAAAAGTGAAGATACATCAAATATTAATATATTCAAATCTAGAGAATTTATTGATACAAGATTAGAAAATATTTCAACTAAAAGAGCTGAAAATCTTTTCTGGCTTGGAAGATATCTTAATCGTGCAATTACAATGGCTAGAATGATTCGATTTAATTTAAAAAGTATGCTAAATATTAATAGATATGAAGATAATACAAATGCAAAACAAGCAACAAAAATATTAAATATTTCATTAACCCATCTATCTATGACTTATCCTGGATTCTTAGAAGAAAAAGAGATAAAACCTATAGTTGAAATTATTGATTTAATTCAAAATAACAATAGATGTGGAACATTATCTTTTACACTTTCAATGCTTTCTAATATAAATGCAAATGTTAAAAATCTTCTTACAATGGAAGCTTGGAGAATCTTTGAGAGAATGCAAAAAGAGTGGTTTACATACAATAAAAGACAAATAGTTTCAAATAGAGATCATATAAATGAACTTGATAAAATTCTTATTTATCTAATGGCATATAAAGAGTTAATCGATGAAAGTATCTTTAAAGAACAAGGTTTGATTTTATATGATATTGGTTGTAAAATAGAGGTTTCTCAACTTTTAATCTCTAAACTTCGTTCACTTCTTACAAAAAAACATGATATGTTATTGGAGTATGATATTTTAGATTCAATGCTAAACTCTTATGAGAGTTATAACTCATATAGAGCTTATTATCAATCAACACTTGAACTTGAAAATGTTCTTGAATTTTTATTGTTTAATACAAAATATCCAAAATCTTTGATTTATATACTTGAAGATTTATCATCAAATCTTAAAGATTTACCAAGAGATGGAAAAAACTATCATTTGAGTTCTTTTGAAGAGCCTATATTTAAATCATATTCAATGTTAAGAGTTTCATCTACTAAAAAACTTTTAGAAATAGAAGAGGATGAAGTTATTTATAAAAATCTTGATAAGTTTTTATCTGAAATTTCAGACAATTTAGCTCTTACATCAGAAGAGTTAACAAAAACATATTTTTCACACTATAACGAGTAATTATGATATATGAAATTTACCATGAAACAAAATTTAATTATGCAGCTATTGTCACATTTAGTCATAATATTGCAAGATTAAAACCAAAAAATAGCTCAACACAAAAACTATTAGAGCATTCACTAAAAATAAGTCCAAATCCTTATGAAACAAGTGAATTTGTAGATTATTTTGAAAATAC
This sequence comes from bacterium, assembly GCA_018816105.1. Classification (GTDB taxonomy): domain Bacteria; phylum Campylobacterota; class Campylobacteria; order Campylobacterales; family Arcobacteraceae; genus Aliarcobacter. The sequence goes on from JAHIWE010000033.1 coordinate 34,161, forward strand.
AAATAATTTTATGTTAATAAGAGAAGCCCATAAAAGTTTGACGGTTACTGCTATTTCAAGAGTTGAAAGAATTGAAGAAGAAATAAATAAAAATATTCAAGAGCTAAAAAACTGCAAAATAACATTTAAAGAAGCAAGGGAAAGATTAACTAAATTTAATAGTGAAGATGTTTTATCTAAGCAATATCTTTTTGAAACAGACTCTATTCCAATTGCAAATGAAAATATAAAAACATATATTCTTGAGTCATTTAGTGAAGATAGAAACCTATTTGAATCTATTAATGAATTTATGCAAAGAATATTTACAGACTTCAAGTTTGTATCGGGCTTTAGTAATGTAACGACTCCAATTGATGAGATATTTGAAGCTAAAAAAGGTGTTTGTCAAGATTTTGCTCAATTTGCAATTGGGGCTTTAAAAAGTATAGGACTTCCTGCTAGATATGTAAGTGGATATATTCAAACAAATCCACCTGAAGGTCAAGAAAAACTTTTTGGAGCAGATGCTTCACATGCATGGTTTTCTGTTTATATTCCTAGTTTTGGATGGGCTGATTTCGATCCAACAAACAATAAAATACCAAATGAAGAGTATATAGTGTTAGGTTATGGAAGAGATTATTTAGATATCGCTCCACTTAAAGGTGTAGTTCAAAGTAGTGGGAATAGTATCTTAGGTGTAAAAGTGAATGTTCAAAGAATGAATAGTTAAACTATCCAATCTTTGCAATTCTAAATGCAACTGCATTTTCATAAATTAAAGAAGTACTATAAAAACATGTAATCATTCCATCACATGGAGCTAAAAAGGTATGAATTACATTTCCTTCTAAAGAGTGTACAATTTCTCCAATAACTTGGTCTTTTGATACATATCTTCCAGCTGATTCAATTTGAATAAAGATTCCACTTTTAGGTGCTTTAATTACTTCTATTGATTCTCTATTTATAACAGTTGATTCATAACCATTAAAAATATGATGTTCAATAACTTTGTTTTTATCCATAAATCTAAGCATTCCTTGATTTATCTGACTTGCAGTTTTTTTATCAATTTGATTTTCATGTGGACACATAATTGAATATGCCTTAGTTCCCCATAATTGCCAATTATATTGTAAAGTTACAGTATCTATTGATTTTACAGTTCTGTGATGAATCATTTTAAAACCAAACTTTTTTGCTGCTTTTAAATCTTCATATCCACTTTTAAAAAGTTTTACATAAGGAATACAAGTAGCAGGATCAGGACGCCTTTCTAATATTATTCCATAAGTGTATCCATTAATTGCATCAAAAACTTTTTTTGCTATTCTTTGAGTTGTTTCACCCAATTCATAACCTGGAAACATCATATTTAAATCTGTATTATCCAAAGGCCAAAATCTTTTTCCAATATTTAGTGCATAATGATTAATTGAAGGAATAATTAAAACATTACCTTTAATCTTTTTTTCTTCAATCTTATTTTTAAAAAAATCCACTAATGATGAAGCACAATATAAAGGTAATATTGAATCACCCTCCATAGCTCCAATAATAGCAATACTAGGTGCTGTTGCATCACTGCCTTCAAATAAATAACCCTCTACAACAAAAGGTGCTCTACTTAAAGATTCAATTCTTAAAATCTCAATTTTTTTCACTGTTTTCTCCAAAAATTCTAGCGATTAACGAGCCTTCATAAACAACAGGATATTCTCTTAATGTAAACAATATACCCTCAGCAGGTGATTTTAATTCACAATAAATAGTTCCAGTTAAAGGATCAACAATATCACCAATTTTTTGATCTTTTTGAATTATGGCACAATGATCTAAAGAAGGAACAAACAGACCACTTTTTGGTGCATTTAAATAAAATACTTCTCCAACTTCAGAACTAAAAGCTTCTCTTGTGATAAAATCATCTTTACACTCAATAATGGCTTCTTTTTTCATTAGATTTAAAATACCTAATAATAATTGATGTCCATACTCTTTTGTAAGCCTCATACCAACGCCCATTTCAACAACAAGTGTTTTAGTACCCATAGAGTTTAATGTATGTGAAAAAGTTGATTCAAGAACCGTTACAGCATCATGTATCCATATAAAATCACAATTTAATTGCTTAGCTAGTGGTAAGGTTGATTTTGAGAACTCTTTATTTATTCTAATTTGTGGAATTTCTCTTAAAAAGATATTACTTGAGTGAATATCAATAGCAACATCACTACCTTTTATATCTTGTGAAAGTGCATATACTACTTGACCTGGTAAAAATTCATTTGGGCTACCAGGAAAAGTTCTATTTAAATCAACTTCATATAAAGGAAATCCTCTAGTAATTGTATCAACTCCCAAAGAGTTAACTGAAGGATAAATATCCACTATTCCTATGATTTTTTCACTATTTTTATTTAACCAATCAGCTAATAGATATATAACTAATTGACCTTCTAATTCATCTCCATGTATTCCACTCACAATAGATATTCTTTTTAGTTTTTTAGCCCTTTTACTTGCAGGTTCGAATCTTGTTCTTCTAATAGAAAGTTTTTCACCAACGGGAAGATCTGAACTAAAAATTTCACTTGTTTTCATTTATTTACTCAACTATAATTTTATTAATCTTAGCATTTATAGAATTTAGTATAACCTCATATGAATCTTTTTCATCATGTGGTTTAAATACTGCATCTGGTGCTAAAATTTTTACAATTTTATCTATTTCCTCCATAACAACCAATGAAAACATTTTATTTCTTTCTAATCTTAAATGAAAATCAACTTTTTCAACAAGTTTTCCAAGTCTAATAAAATAATCACTTGTATCTCTTTTTTGTCTTCTTGTTAATTTCCCCCAAATAGCACTTATTAAAGATAAAACTTCATCTAAAAAGCTACAATCAACTTGTGGTAGATGACTTCCTCTTTTTATTAGTTCAGATAACTCAATAACAGAACCAAAAGCTTCTGTATACATATCAGCTCTACTTATAATGGCATTTTCCCTTGCACATTCCATTAAATTATTTATATTAGAATCATGATTCCCAAAAATAGCTATATTTAAGAAATCTTTTGTATCTTTATACTCAATATCCATCTCTAACTTTTTAAAAAGTTTTACTCCAGCTTGTTTATCAGTATCAATTACCTTATCTGATGCTGTGATAATTTCTAGTAATGTCGCTTCAATTCTTTCTAAATATCTACCAAACCAATATAAATTTGTTGCAACATTTGCAGTTATTAATTGTTCCATATTAAGCCTCCATAACCCAAGTATCTTTAAACCCACCACCTTGAGATGAATTAACTAAATAATTCCCTACTTCCATGGCATATCTTGTTAATCCACACTTCCAAACTTTTGGTTCTTCTGCCATAACAACATAAGCTCTAAAGTCTGCTTTTCTTGGTACTATTTCATTATTTAAATAACATTTCTCATCGTAAAATTCAACTAACTCTTGAGCAATGAATCTTCTTGGATCAGATTCGATTATTTTCTTTAAATCTTCTAATTGAATTTTTGTCATTGCATGTCCAAACATTACTCCATAACCACCAGCTTCTGCAACATCTTTGATAACAAGTTTATGCATATTTTCAAACACATATTTCTTATCATCTTCAAAATATGGTAAATATGTTGGTGCATTTTTTAAAATTGGCTCTTCACCTAAATAGTATTTAATCATTTTTGGAACAAAATAGTAAATACCTTTATCATCAGCAACACCATTTCCAGGTGCATTTAAAAGTGCAACATTTCCAGATAAATAAGCTTCCATGATTCCTGGAACTCCTATTAAACTCTCAGGATTAAAGAATTTTGGATCTAAGAACTCATCATCTAATCTTCTATAAATAGAACCAACTCTGATATCTTTTCCATTATAGTTTTTAAAATAAACCACTTTATCTTTAACTACTAATTCACTATTTCTAACAAGCTGAGCACCAATTTTTTTTGCTAAATATGCATGTTCATAATAAGCTGAATTAAATCTACCTGGAGTTAAAACAACATTTATTCCTCCACAATTTACATAATCCATTGATTCTCTTAATATTAAAGGATATTCTTTTATTGGTTTAATATTTAAAGATTCGAAGAATTCTGGATATATTTTTCTATAAGTATCCCTAATTGATAATGGATAACTAGCACCACTTGGAACTCTTAAATTATCTTCTAAAATAATCCAATCATCTGTTATAGTATCTTTTACTAAATCAATTCCATTAATATGCGTTCTGATTTTTTTTGAAGGAGAGAACCCATGAAGCTCTTTTAAATAACCTTTTGCTTGGTAAATAAATTCTTCAGGAATAATATTATCTTTAATAATATTTTTTGTAGTGTATAAATCTTCTAGAAAAAGATTAAGTGCTTTTATTCTTTGACTAAGACCTTTATCTAAATTATCAAACTCTTTTGAATCTATAATTCTTGGAATTACATCAAAAGGAAGAGATCTTTCTATAAAATTTCCATCTTTATAAAGATTGAAATTAACCGCAAACTTGTCCATATACTTTTGGAACTCATCAATCTTTTGTCTATCTTGTTTTGAAAAGATTTCCCAAAAGATTTTATTCACATCATTCTTATCATTTATCAATTTACACCCCCTAAACTGATAAATCATAGTCTTTTTATTCTAAATAATAAATAAATAATTCTTATGATTTCTTGTTTAAGTATATAAAATATATACACTTTACAATAATTTATGCATTTATCTACAGAAAATAGCCTTTTTTTATATTTACATAAAAAAAAGGGAAGATAGATAAACTACCTTCCCTTTTGTAAAAAACTATTTATAATATTAGTTATATTTCTCTTTTTTTCTCAACATTGAAGCTAAAGCTTCAAGTTTTGCTTAAAAGAGTTTTCTTTACTAATTATATTTCTCTTTTTTTGCAGTTCTTTTTCTAACTGTTGGATCAAGTTCTCTTTTTCTTACTCTTACAGAAATAGGAGTTACTTCAACAGACTCATCTTCTTCAATCCACTCTAATGCATTTTCTAAAGACATTTGTCTTGGTGGAACTAATTTAATAGCTTCATCAGCACCTGAAGATCTAACATTTGATTGTTGTTTACCTTTAGTTGGGTTAACATCTAAATCATTATCTTTAGCATGTTGACCAATAACCATACCAACATATACTTTATCTTGAGGTTTAACAAACATAATTCCTCTATCTTGTAAGTTGAAGATTGAATAACCAACAGCTTCTCCAGCTTCCATAGAAACTAATGCTCCATATTTTCTAGATTCAACAGTTCCTGAATATGGTCTAAACTCTAAAAATGAGTGATTCATAACACCCTCACCTTTAGTTTCAGTTAAGAATTCAGTTCTAATACCAATTAAACCTCGAGCAGGAATCTCAAACTCTAATCTTGTATAACCAGCACCCATTGGTACCATGTTAGTCATATTAGCTTTTCTTTTTCCAAGTTTTTCAATGATAGCACCTGTATGCTCATCTGGTAAATCGATTACTAAATGCTCAAATGGCTCAGTTTTAACACCATCTTCAATTTTTGTAATAACTTCAGGTCTTCCAATACAGAACTCAAAACCTTCTCTTCTCATATTTTCAGCAAGGATACAAATTTGTAATTCCCCTCTTCCGTTTACTCTGAATTTACCTTCACCAATTTGCTCATAATTCATAGCAATATTAGTGTTCATTTCAGCTGCTAATCTTTCATTAATTTTATTTGAAGTAACAAATTTACCCTCAGTTCCAGCTAATGGAGAATCATTTACAGCAAAAGTAACAGATAATGTAGGCTCTTCAATATGCATAGGGTCTAATGGCATTGGGTTTGCAGGATCACACAATGAATCTCCAACATCAATTGTTTCAAAACCAGCAACGGCAACGATATCACCAGTTCCAGCTGTTTTAATATCAAATCTTTCCATACCTTTAAATCCGATAAGTTTAGAAACTCTTCCTTTAACTTTTTCACCATCTGCTTTAACTAAAACTACATTCTCACCCATTGAAATTGTACCGTTAAAGATTCTAGCGATTCCAATTTTTCCAATAAAATTATCATAATCTAGTGTAAATACTTGAAGTTGTAAACCATTTTCATCACTTCCTTTTGGTTTTGGAACTTCATTTAAAATAGTTTGAAATAATGGTGTTAAGTCTTTATTTTCATCATCTAATGAAAGTTTTGCATAACCATCTCTTGCAGCTGCGTATACAACTGGGAATTCTAATTGTTCTTCAGTTGCATCCATTTGTGCAAATAGGTCAAATACTTCATCAATAACTCTATCTGGATCTCCACCTGGTTTATCAATTTTATTGATAACAACGATTGGTCTGTGTCCTAAAGATAGTGCTTTTTTAACAACGAATTTAGTTTGAGGCATAACACCTTCTTGAGCATCAACAAGTAATAAAACAGAGTCAACCATTTTTAATACCCTTTCAACTTCTCCACCAAAATCCGCATGGCCTGGAGTATCGATAATGTTAATTCTAACACCTTCATAATCGATAGCTGTATTTTTAGAAAGAATTGTAATTCCTCTTTCTTTTTCGATAGCATTGCTATCCATTACTCTTGTTTCTACATTCTGATGCGAAGAAAATGTACCTGATTGTTTTAATAACTCATCTACTAAGGTAGTTTTACCGTGGTCAACGTGTGCAATTACTGCAATATTTCTAATGTCTCTCATTGATACTCTTTTTATAAATTTTCGCGATTATACAAAAATTTTGCTTATATACACGTATTTCTCAAAAAAACTTCTTTAATAGTACTATTTTTGATATAATTTTAAAGAAAATGTATATATTTTGCACAATTAAGAATCTTTTTATATTCTCTAAATATGAACAAAAATTAATATTTTGTTAATGGCATATTAACAATATTTAATTATCATTTCACAACATTAAATAACAAAGGTATATATTGAAGAAGATTTCTCAATACACATTAATTATAACAATAGCTATATTTTTTACACTATTTTATAACTTTTCATTTTTTACAAATGTAATAAACACTTATCCTTTAGAAGGATTAACCATAGTTCATTTTTTATCTGTTGGAGTTTTATTAATATCTTTAGTAGTATTTTTATTTACACTATTTAGTTCAAAATATACAACTAAACCTCTTTTAATAATTGCATTGGTAGTTTCATCTTTCACTGCTTATTTTATGGATACTTTCCATGTGGTTATTGATGATAGTATGATCAGAAACTCTTTACAAACAGATATAAATGAATCTGCTGATTTATTTTCTTTAAAATTAGTTTTTTATGTATTTTTACTTGGGATATTGCCTTCATATTTTGTATATAAAACTCAAATAAAATATAAATCATTTAAACAAGAAATTTTCGCAAAACTAAAAGTTATTAGTTTATCTTTAGCTCTTATATTAATAATTTTATTTTCATTTAGTAAATTTTATACTTCATTTTTAAGAGAACATAAACCTTTAAGATATCATGTAAACCCTATTTATTGGATTTATAGTATTGGTAATTATATAAATAAAAGTGTAAATAGTGGCCCAATTGTTGTAAAAGAAATAGGATTAGATGCAAAGATTAAAAAAGATGAACATCATGATAAAGTTGATAAAACAGAATTAATCATTATGGTTGTAGGAGAAGCTGCACGTGCGAATAGATTCTCTTTAAATGGTTATGAGAAAGAGACAAATCCTCTTTTGAAAAAAGAAGAAATTTATAATTTTTCTAATATGTACTCATGTGGAACTTCAACTGCTGAGTCGGTTCCATGTATGTTTTCTATTTTTGATAAAGCAGATTATGACTATAAAAAGGGAATTTCAACTGAAAATATTGTTGATGTTTTAAAACACACAAAAGATGTAAATATTTTATGGAGAGATAATAACTCAGATTCAAAAGGCGTTGCATTAAGAGTTGATTTTGAAGATTATAGAACTTCAAAAACAAATACAAAATGTGATGATGTTGAATGCAGGGACGTGGGAATGTTAGTAGGACTTGATGAATATATTAAAAAACATAAAGGTGAAGATATCTTAATAGTACTTCATCAAATGGGAAATCATGGACCTGCTTATTATAAAAGATATCCAAAAGAGTTTGAAAAGTTTACTCCTGTATGTAAAACAAATCAACTAGAACAATGTACACAAGAAGAAGTTAGCAATGCCTATGATAATGCAATTTTATATACTGATTATTTTTTATCAGAGGTAATTAATTTTTTAAAACCATATTCAAAAAGTTATGAAACAGCAATGCTTTATATGAGTGATCATGGTGAAAGTTTAGGAGAAAATGGTTTATACCTTCATGGACTTCCATATTTTATGGCACCTGATGAACAAAAACATATAGGATCACTTATTTGGTTTGGAGATGGTGATATAAAAGAGGATATTGATTTACAAAAATTAAATACCTATAAAGATAAATTATTTTCACAAGATAATCTATTTCATACACTTCTTGGACTTTTTGAAGTTGAAACTGATGTTTACAAAAAAGAGATGGATATTTTATACGATGCAAAAAAATCTCACTAAACAAATAATAATTACAGTTATGCTATTAATAGCTGTAATTGCTCTATTTCAATTTAGCGATTTAGATATATTTATACAAAACTTTTTCTATAACTTTGAATTAAAAGTATGGTTGATAGATAAAGATGAACCTATTTTAAAATTTTTTCTCTATGATGGAATGAAGATTTTTCTTATTTTGATTGCTGTTGCAATTTTATTTTCTTTAGTTTTTTTAAGAAAAAAAAGATTAATCCAAGAGTACAAAAAAGGATTAATTATAGTTTTATTATCAGCTATTTTTGTTCCTTTAATGATTGGTTCATTAAAAGCAATTTCAAATACTCCTTGTCCTTGTAATATTGTAAATTTTAACGGTGTGTATCCTGATATAAAAGTTTTTGATTCATATCCAAAGGATTTTATTCAACCTTCAAAAGCAAAATGCTGGCCAGCAGGACATGCAAGTGGTGGTTTTGCACTAATGGCGCTATTTTTTTTATTTAAAACTCCTAAAAATCAAAAAAAAGCATTAATAGGTGCTTTAATTGTAGGTTGGAGTATGGGTTCATATAAAATGCTTTTAGGGGATCATTTTTTAAGTCATACCCTTATTACAATGATTATGGCTTGGCTTATTATTTTAATAATAGTAAAATTAACACAATTTAAACAAAGGCAAGAAACTTGAGAAATCAACCAAAATATAATTTCTTTAAAAATACTACTTATGCACTAAAAGGTTTAGTTGATTTAGTAAAAACAGAAACATCATTTAGAATCGAATTAATTATCACGATTCTTTTACTTCCTGTAATTATATTTATAGATGTAAGTCTTACAAATAAAGCCTTGATGTTTATCTCACTAATGGGAATGATTTTAGCAGAAGCTACAAATAGTGCCATTGAGCGAGTTGTTGATTTAGTAACTTTAGAACATCATCATATGGCAGGTCGAGCTAAGGATGTTGGGAGTGCTATTGTATTTATAAGTATTTTTATATTTGTAATTACTTGGGCTATTGTTCTTATTGATACTTATAACTAATA
>JAHIWE010000034.1 GCA_018816105.1 bacterium
CAGCTGATTTGTAATCAGCAGGTCGGGGGTTCGACTCCCTTCACCAGCTCCATTTTTTTGTCCTGCGTGATCTATTAAGAACAGCGCTTGACCAGAACAATAATATTTTTCAACGGTGAGGTTGGAGAGTGGTCAAATCCTGCGGACTGTAAATCCGCCGCCTACGGCTTCGAAGGTTCGAATCCTTCTCTCACCACCACGCAAATGTTGCGGGAGTAGCTCAGTTGGCTAGAGCTTCTGCCTTCCAAGCAGACTGTCGCGAGTTCGAGTCTCGTCTCCCGCTCCATTTTATTTATTGATTACTGGGAGCTGAGTTATAAGCGCAATTATTTTTATAACTCTTTTATATATTTACTCCCATTAAAGTTTTTTTTCAGTATTTTTTAAATAGAATACGCAACACAATTTATTGTGCAAATATTAGATAAATCAAAATCCCCTCTGAATAGAGAAGCCAAATGGGCTTATCTACTCAGAGGGCAATAACCAAAATTTAGAAGGGGAATTCTATGGCAAAAGAAAAATTTTCAAGAAACAAGCCACACGTTAACATCGGTACAATTGGACACGTTGACCACGGTAAAACTACATTAACAGCTGCAATCTCTGCGGTACTATCTGTAAGAGATGGTGGAGCGATGATGGATTACGATCAAATCGACAATGCACCAGAAGAAAGAGAAAGAGGAATTACAATTGCTACTTCTCATATTGAATATGAAACTAAAGCTAGACATTACGCTCACGTAGATTGTCCAGGACACGCCGATTATGTTAAGAACATGATTACTGGTGCTGCTCAAATGGATGGTGCTATTATCGTTATTGCTGCTACAGATGGTCCTATGGCTCAAACTAGAGAGCACATCTTACTATCTAAACAAGTAGGTGTTCCATACATCGTTGTTTTCTTAAATAAAGAAGATCAATTAGATGATGAAGACAAAGACGAGATGTTAGAATTAGTTGAAATGGAAGTTAGAGAATTATTATCTACTTACGATTTCCCAGGTGATGATACTCCTGTTGTTTCTGGTTCTGCTTTTAGAGCATTAGAAGAAGCAAAAGCTGGTTCTATCGGTGTTTGGGGAGAAAAAATTATTGCATTAATGGATGCAGTAGATGCTTATATCCCAACTCCTGTAAGAGATGTTGATCAAGATTTCTTAATGCCTGTAGAAGATGTTTTCTCTATCTCAGGAAGAGGAACTGTTGTAACTGGTAGAATCGAAAAAGGTACTATCAAAGTTGGTGAGACTATTGAAATCGTTGGATTCTCTGATACTAAAACAACTACTGTAACAGGTGTTGAAATGTTCAGAAAAGAAATGGATCAAGGTCAAGCAGGTGATAACTGTGGTGTTCTTTTAAGAGGTATCAAAAAAGAAGATGTAGAAAGAGGACAAGTTTTATGTAAACCTAAAACTATTACTCCACATACAAAATTCAGATGTGAAGTATATATCCTTTCTAAAGAGGAAGGTGGTAGACATACTCCATTCTTCTCAGGATATAGACCACAGTTCTATGTAAGAACTACAGACGTTACTGGTTCTTGTACATTACCTGAAGGTACTGAAATGGTTATGCCAGGTGATAACGTAGAAATGACAGTTGAATTAGTTGCTCCAATCGCTCTAGACAAAGGTACAAAGTTTGCTATTAGAGAAGGTGGTAGAACTGTAGGTGCTGGAGTTGTTGCTGAAATCATTGAATAAGGATTTATAATGGCAAACATTAGAATTAAAATCGGATTAAAATGCCAAGAGAATGGTGATATTAACTATACTACTTGGAAAAATCCAAAAACTCATACTGAAAAGTTTGAAGTAAAAAAATATAGCCCGAGATTAAAGAAACATACTTTACACAAAGAAGTGAAATTAAAATCGTAATATTTTGAACTTGTGGTTAACTCCACAAGTTCTTTTTTAAAAATTATAAGTAGGTCAGTAGCTCCAATGGTAGAGCGCCGGATTCCAAATCCGATGGTTGTGGGTTCGAGTCCCTCCTGGCCTGCCACTTAAGTTTTTTTAAAAGAAGTACTGACTTTTTTTGAAAGAATTTATAAGCTTATTCAATAGCAATCAAAAATCGGAGTTAATAGTGAATAGATTAAAAAGTTACTACTCAAATGCAAAAACAGAATTGTTAAAAGTTATTTTTCCAATTAAGGAACAAATTAGATCTGCATATTTATCTGTATTTATAGTTGTAACAGTAATTACTCTGTTTTTAGCTCTAATTGATGGTATTATGTCAGTAAGCTTATCTTCAATAATTAATTAAGGAAATAAATTTATGTCACATAAATGGTATGCAATACAAACTTATTCAGGTAGCGAACTATCTGTAAAAAGAGCTTTAATACAATTAGCTGAAGAAATGGCAGATGGTAAAATTGCAGAGGTTCTTGTTCCAACTGAAGATTTAATTGAGATTAAAAAAGGTAAAAAGTCTATCGTTGAAAGACCTTTATATCCTGCATATGCATTTGCAAAAATCGAATTAGATACAGGTTTATGGCATAGAATTCAATCAATGCCTAAAGTTGGAAGATTCATTGGTGAGTCTAAAAAACCAACAGCTTTATCTGATAAAGACATTAACTTGATTTTAGAAAAAGTTAAAAATAGAGCAGCAGCGAAACCAAAAGTTTCATTTGATGAAGGTGAAATGGTAAGAATCAACGAAGGACCGTTTTCTAATTTTAATGGTTTAGTAGAAGATTTTGATATGGTTTCTGGTTTATTAAAACTAAATGTTTCAATTTTTGGTAGAAATACTCCAGTTGAAATTTCTTATACGCAAGTAGAAAGAGTAGTTTAATTTATATATTTATTGTAGGCATTAGGCAAAAAAACTAGCTTCTTGTTATAGTTTTCTTGCCTAATGTCTAATCATTAAAAAATTGTTAAAGGAATAGCATGGCTAAAAAAATTCAAGGGTTACTTAAATTACAGATACCTGCAGGTGCTGCAAACCCGTCACCACCAGTTGGACCAGCGTTAGGTCAAAGAGGTGTTAATATAATGGAGTTTTGTAAAGCTTTCAATGAAAAAACTAAAGATAAAGCTGGTTTTAAATTACCAGTTGTAATTACAGTTTATACAGACAAAAGTTTTACATTTGAAGTAAAACAACCACCAATGACTGATTTAATCAAAAAAGTTGCTGGAGTTAAAGCAGGTTCTAGTAATCCATTAAAACAAAAAATTGGAAAATTATCTAGAGATCAAATTATGGAAATCGTTGATATGAAAATCAAAGATTTAAATACAGATGATAAAGAAGCAGCTGCAAGAACTGTTGCTGGTTCAGCTAGATCAATTGGTATTGAAACAGAATTATAATATTCTGTTTTAAGAGAGTCTTACCACAGACTTTATAAGTGTGGTAGCAAAATAATATAATTGCGGAGATAATAATGGCAAAAGTTTCAAAAAGATATAAAGCATTACAAGAAAAAGTAGAAAATAAAAAATACTCTTTATCTGATGCTTGTGTAAGTGTAAAAGAGTTAAAATCAGCTAAATTTGACGAAAGTGTTGAAATTGCACTTAACTTAAATGTTGATCCAAGACATGCAGACCAAATGATTAGAGGTGCTGTTGTACTTCCAAATGGAACTGGTAAAACTGTAAGAGTTGCAGTATTTGCTAAAGGTTTAAAAATGGATGAAGCAACTGCTGCAGGTGCTGATGTTGTTGGTAACGATGATTTAGCTGAAGCTATTCAAGCTGGAAATATCAACTTTGATGTTTTAATTGCAACTCCTGATTGTATGGGAATTGTAGGAAAAGTTGGAAGAATTTTAGGGCCAAAAGGTTTAATGCCAAATCCTAAAACTGGAACTGTAACTATGGACGTAACTAAAGCAGTTAACGATGCTAAAGGTGGTCAAGTTACATATAGAGTTGATAAAAAAGGTAACATGCAAGCAGCTGTTGGAAAAGTTTCTTTTACAGCTGAAGCATTAAGAGAAAATATTGCAACTTTCGTAGCAGCAATTAACAAAGCAAAACCATCAACTGCAAAAGGTAGATATATTTCTAATGCAGCTGTATCTTTAACAATGAGTCCATCAATTGTTTTAGATAACATGGAATTAATGGAAATTAGATAAGGTTTTACCTTGTCTAATTTTTTTTTAGCATTCAATAATGAAGACTCTTTTCTTTATTCTTGAGTGTTATTCAAAGCACTGAAATAAAACTGAAGACAGCTGGTAAGAAACCCCTCCGTTTCTTGTAAGTCCCGCCTAAGTCGATGTTTTGAAGGGAGGAGAAAAATAATGACTAAACAACAAAAATCAGAGATTATTAATTTCTTAGCAGCTGAATTTAAAGATTCTTTAGCGATAGTAGTATGTGACTATAAAGGTCTTACTCATAAAGAGTTAGAAACTTTAAGAAAAGAAGCAAGAGCTAATAATACAAAAGTGCAAGTTGCTAAAAATACTTTAGTTACTGTTGCTGCTAAAAATGCAGAATTAGGTGATGTTGAATTAAGTGGTACAAACATTTTCTTATGGTCTGATGATCAAATTTCAGCTTGTAAAGTAGCTGATAAATTTGCATCTACTAACAAAGAAAAATTTGCTATTAAATCTGGTATCATCGAAGGTAAAATTTCAGATGCATCTACAGTTAATGCGTTTGCTAAATTACCATCTAGAGAAGAGCTTCTTGGAATGCTTGCCGCTACTTGGATGGCACCTGTTACAAACTTTACTATTGGGCTTGATGCACTTAGAAAGAAAAAAGAAGAAGAGGCAGCTTAATTATTTAAGCTATTAAATTAATAAAAATAAAAAATATAAGGAAAAGAAATGGCAATTTCTAAAGAAGACGTATTAGAATATATCTCTGGATTATCTGTACTTGAATTATCAGAATTAGTAAAACAATTTGAAGAAAAATTTGGTGTATCTGCACAACCTGTTGCAATGGCTGGTGGAGCAGTTGCTGCTGTTGAAGCTGCTGAAGAAAAAACTGAATTTGATGTTGTTATCTTAGATGCAGGTGACAAAAAAATTAATGTTATTAAAGAAATTAGAGCATTAACTGGTTTAGGTTTAAAAGAAGCTAAAACTGCTGCTGAAGAAACTCCTTCAACAATTAAAGAAGGTATCTCAAAAGAAGATGCTGAAGCTGCAAAAGCTGCATTAGAAGCTGCTGGTGCAAAAGTAGAAATTAAATAATTACCTCGTAATTATGACTGTTATACAAGGCTTTGGCCTTGTATAAGAACAGCATCTTTGAGGGCTAAGGTTAAAATTTAAAGAAATTTTAACCCTATCCTTTATGGATGCTTTTGTGCTTTATAGAAATATAATAAGCAAAACTTAACCAAATTTTATAACAAGGCCGACAATGTTAAACTCTTTAAAATCTGGTAATAGACTTAGAGTTGATTTTGCAAAAAATCCACAACAAATTGAAATTCCAAACTTATTACAACTACAACAAACTTCATATGACACATTCTTAATGATTGGTCAAGATGACAGAACTACTGCTGGAATTGAAAAAGTATTTAAATCTATTTTCCCTATACATGACGTTCAAAACAGAATTACACTTGATTACTTAGGTTCAGACGTAGGTAAACCTAAATATGATGTAAGAGAATCAATGGTTAGAGGATTAACATATTCTATTCCTCTTAAAATCAACATAAGACTAACATTATGGGATCTTGACGAAAAAACTGGTGAAAAAATCGGTGTTAAAGATATGAAGGAACAAGCATTATTTGTTAGAGAAATTCCTTTAATGACTGATAGAACTTCATTTATTGTTAATGGTGTTGAAAGAGTAGTTGTTAATCAATTACACAGATCTCCAGGTGTTATTTTTAAAGAAGAAGAATCAAATACTGCTGATAACAAACTTATTTATACTGGACAAATTATTCCAGATAGAGGTTCTTGGTTATATTTCGAATATGATGCAAAAGATGTATTATATGTAAGAATTAACAAAAGAAGAAAAGTTCCTGTTACAATTTTATTTAGAGCATTAGGTTATTCAAAAGAAGATATCATTAAATTATTCTACCCAATAGTAAATATTAAAATCAAAAGCAATAAATTTTTAACTGAATTTAATCCTGATGACTTCATGGGAAGAATTGAATTTGATGTTAAAGATGACAAAGGTAACTTAGTTATTGGAGCTGGAAAAAGATTAACTGCTAGAAAAGCAAAAGCTTTAGTTGATGGTGGATTAAAATTAATTGAATACCCATTAGAGCAATTAATGGACAGATCTACTGCTAATACAATTTATGATCCAGAATCTGGAGAAGTTTTATTTGATGCATTAACTAACCTTGATGAATTAAAATTAAAAAAACTTTTAGATTTAGGATTTGAATCATTTGATATTGCAAATGACTTAGCATCAGGAATTGATAGTTCTATTATCAATGCATTTAAAGCAGATGCAGAATCTTTAAAATTATTAAAACAAACTGAGCAATTAGATGATGAAAATGATTTATCAGCTATTAGAATCTATAAAGTAATGAGACCAGGTGAGCCCGTTACTAAAGAAGCTGCAAAAGAGTTTGTTAAGAAATTATTCTTTGATCCAGAAAGATATGATTTAACAAAAGTGGGAAGAATGAAAATGAACCACAAATTAGGTGTTAATGTACCTGAATATGTAACAACTTTAACTTATGAAGATGTTATTAAAACAGTTCAATACCTAGTAAAAGTTAAATCAGGTCATGGTCATATCGATGATAGAGATCACTTAGGAAATAGAAGAATTAGAGCAATTGGTGAATTATTAGCAAATGAATTACATGCTGGTTTAATCAAAATGCAAAAAGCAATTAGAGATAAAATGACTACTTTATCTGGTACATTAGAAGATATTATGCCACATGATTTAGTTAACTCTAAAATGATTACTTCAACAATTACTGAGTTCTTTACATCTGGACAATTATCACAATTTATGGACCAAACTAATCCATTATCTGAAGTTACTCATAAAAGAAGACTTTCAGCACTAGGTGAGGGTGGACTTGTAAAAGAAAGAGCCGGATTTGAAGTAAGGGACGTTCACCCAACTCACTATGGAAGAATTTGTCCAGTTGAAACTCCAGAGGGTCAAAATATTGGTCTTATCAATACTTTATCAACTTTCTCTAAAGTTAATGAATTAGGATTTATTGAAGCTCCTTACAAAACTGTTATTGACGGTGTTGTAACTGATGAAATTAAATACTATACAGCAACTCAAGAAGAGGGATTAGTTATTGCTCCTGGATCTACTAAAGTTGATGAAAATGGAAAAATTACTGAATCATTAATTGAAGCTAGAAAAGATGGTGAAATCCTACTTATGGAAAGATCAAGTGTTGATTTAATTGACATTTCTTCTCAAATGGTTATGGGTGTTGCTGCTTCACTTATTCCATTCTTAGAACACGATGATGCCAACAGAGCCCTAATGGGATCGAATATGATGAGACAAGCTGTTCCATTATTAAGACCAAATGCTCCTGTTGTTGGAACTGGTTTAGAAAAAACAGTTGCACGTGATGCATGGGAAGCTATTAAAGCAGGTAGAGCTGGACTTGTAGAAAAAGCTGATGCAAAAAATATTTATGTAAGAGGTGAAGATGAAAACGGTGCTTTCATTGATCATTATTCTGTAAATAAAAATGTAAGAACAAATAACAATACTTCATTTGGACAAAGAATTGCTGTTCAAGAGGGTGAATTTGTAGAAAAAGGACAAGTAATTGCTGATGGTCCTTCAATGGATAGAGGTGAGTTAGCTGTTGGTGTTAATGCAATGGTTGCCTTCATGCCTTGGAATGGATATAACTATGAGGATGCTATCGTTCTTTCTGAAAGACTAATAGAAGAAGATGCATTTACTTCAATCCATATTTATGAAAAAGAAGTTGAGTGTAGAGAGCTTAAACATGGTAATGAAGAGATCACTAGAGATTTACCAGGTGTTAAAGAAGAATCAATTTCTCACTTAGATAACTCAGGTATTGTAAAAATTGGTACTTTTGTTAAATCTGGAATGATTTTAGTTGGAAAGGTTACACCAAAAGGTGAAATTAAACCAACTCCTGAAGAAAGACTTTTAAGAGCAATTTTTGGTGAAAAAGCTGGACACGTTATTAACAAATCATTAGTTTGTCCTACATCAATGGAAGGTACTGTTGTTGATGTTAAAGTATTTACTAAAAAAGGTTATGAAAAAGACGAAAGAGCAATCGCTGAAATCGAATCTGAAAAAGCTGAATTAGATTTAAAACATCATGATAAATTATTGATGTTAGATAGAGAAGAAATTTTAAAAATTAATGATTTATTACTAAAATCTACTTTAACAAAAGATGTTGAATTAGATGAAGTTACATATAATAAAGGTCAAACAATTCCTGTTGATGTATTATTAAACGTAAATAGATTTGCAATGAAAAAAGTAGTTTCTTCTTACTCTAAAGAAATTGAAAAAGCTTATAATGATATTAAAGAGCATTTCATCAAGCAAAAATCTCAATTAAGAGATGAGCATGAAGAAAAACTTCAAGTATTAGAACACGATGATATTTTATCTTCAGGTGTTATTAAACAAGTTAAAGTTTATATTGCAACTAAGAGAAAGATCAAAGTTGGGGATAAAATGGCTGGACGACATGGAAACAAAGGTATCGTTTCTAATATCGTTCCTAAAGTTGACATGCCTTACTTAGAAGATGGATCAACAGTTGATGTTATTCTTAACCCACTAGGGGTTCCTTCTAGGATGAATAT
Source organism: bacterium (assembly GCA_018816105.1). Lineage (GTDB taxonomy): Bacteria > Campylobacterota > Campylobacteria > Campylobacterales > Arcobacteraceae > Aliarcobacter. The sequence continues at coordinate 8,798 of JAHIWE010000034.1, forward strand.
TGGACAAATTCTTGAAGTTCACTTAGGATTAGTAGGTAAAAGACTTGGAGCTCAAATTCAAGATATCTTTGAAGCTAAAAAAGCTGATTTCATTGCTGAACTTAGAGCTAAAATGTCTGAAATTGCATCAGTTGCAAAATTAATGAATGGTAAAGCATTCATGGATAAATTATCTGATGATGAATTAGTTAAATATGGTCAAGACTGGACAAAAGGTGTACGATTTGCTACACAAATTTTTGATGGTGTAAAAGAAGAAGAGTTTATCAAATTATTTGAATTAGCAAAAATTGATTCAGATGGTAAGTGTGTATTAACTGATGGTAAAACAGGTGAGAGAATGAAAGAAAGAGTAAACGTGGGTTACATGTATATGCTTAAACTTCACCACCTTGTTGATGAAAAAGTGCATGCAAGATCTACTGGACCTTACTCTTTAGTTACTCAACAACCAGTTGGAGGAAAAGCTCTATTTGGTGGACAAAGATTTGGAGAGATGGAAGTTTGGGCATTAGAAGCTTATGGTGCAACTAACGTACTAAAAGAAATGCTTACAACTAAATCGGATGACGTTGAAGGTAGAACAAGAGCTTATAGAGCAATTGCAAATGGTGAAAATGTTCCAAATTCAGGTGTACCTGAAACATTCTTCGTATTAACAAAAGAGTTAAAAGCTCTAGCCTTAGATGTAGAGATTTTTGGAGAGGTAGAAAATAATGAGTAAAACTGAAAAAATATTACAACCTATTGAAATAAAAGAGTTAGAAAGACCGCAAGATTTTGCGGCTTTTCAATTAAGACTTGCAAGTCCTGAAAAAATATTAGCATGGTCTTGTGGGGAAGTTAAAAAACCTGAAACTATTAACTATAGAACATTAAAACCTGAAAGAGATGGTTTATTTTGTGCGAAAATTTTTGGACCAGTAAAAGATTACGAATGTCTTTGTGGTAAATACAAAAAAATGAGATACAAAGGTGTTGTATGTGAAAAATGTGGGGTTGAAGTAACTTCTTCAAAAGTTAGAAGACACAGAATGGGACATATTGATTTAGTATCTCCTGTTGCACATATCTGGATGGTTAGCTCATTACCTACAAGAATCGGTACATTATTAGGTGTTAAGCTTAAAGATTTAGAAAGAGTATTATATTATGAAGCATATATCGTAAGTGAAGCAGGTGAAGCTTTCTATGATAATGAAAAAACTAAAAAAGTTTTAAAATATGATATCTTAAATGAAGAACAATATAGAACTATTGCAGATTTATTTGAGCACACAGGTTTCGAAGCAAACATGGGTGGACAAATTGTAAGAGATTTATTAGAAACTATTGATTTATTTGAATTATTAACAGTTCTAAAAGAAGAAATGGGTTCTACAAAATCAGAAGCAAAAAGAAAAACAATAATTAAAAGATTAAAAGTTGTTGAAAACTTCTTAAACTCTGGGAATAAACCAGAATGGATGATGTTAACTCAATTACCAGTTCTTCCACCTGATTTAAGACCACTTGTTTCACTTGATGGTGGAAAATTTGCTGTATCAGATGTAAATGACTTATATAGAAGAGTTATTAACAGAAACAACAGATTAAAAAGATTAACAGAACTAGACGCTCCTGAAATCATTATTAGAAATGAAAAAAGAATGCTTCAAGAAGCAGTTGATGCTTTATTTGATAATGGTAAAACAGCTAATGCAGTTAAAGGTGCAAATAAAAGACCTTTAAAATCTTTATCTGAAATTATTAAAGGTAAACAAGGACGATTTAGACAAAACTTACTTGGTAAAAGGGTTGACTTCTCAGGAAGATCTGTTATCGTTGTTGGACCTACATTAAATATGGACCAATGTGGTATTCCTAAAAAAATGGCTTTAGAGTTATTTAAACCACATTTAATGGCTAAATTAGAAGAAAAAGGTTATGCAACTACTTTAAAAGCTGCAAAAAGATTAATTGAATCTGAAGCTAATGAAGTATGGGAATGTCTAAACGAAATCGTTGATGAATACCCAATTATGTTAAATAGAGCTCCAACTCTACATAAACTTTCTATTCAAGCTTTCCACCCTGTATTAATTGATGGAAAAGCAATTAGATTACACCCATTAGTTTGTGCTGCTTTTAATGCCGACTTCGATGGTGACCAAATGGCAGTTCACGTGCCTTTATCACAAGAAGCAGTTGCTGAAGCAAAAATTTTAATGATGTCATCTATGAATATTCTTTTACCAGCATCTGGTAGAGCAATTGCAGTTCCATCTCAAGATATGATTTTAGGTATTTATTACCTATCATTAGAAAAAGATGGTGTAAAAGGTGAACATAAATTGTTTACTGATGTTAATGAAGTAAAAATTGCATTAGATATGAATCAAGTTGATTTACATGCAAAAATTAGAACTAAATTAGATGAGAAAATTATTCATACAACTGTTGGAAGATTAATTATTCATGAAATTTTACCAGAATTTGTACCAACAAATTTATGGAATAAAATTTTAAAGAAAAAAGATATCGGTACTTTAGTTGATTATATTTATAAACATGGTGGTTATGAAGTAACTCCAAGATTTTTAGATAATCTTAAAAACTTAGGTTTCAAATATGCAACAACTGCTGGTATCTCAATTTCTATTGATGATATTAGAGTTCCAGAAACTAAAGTTGGACATATTGCTAAATCTAAAAAAGAAGTTATTGAAGTTCAAAAACAATTCTCTCAAGGTTTATTAACTGAGCAAGAAAGATATAATAAAATTATTGATATCTGGACAGAAGTTAATAATAGACTTGGTTCTGAGATGATGGACTTAGTTAGATCTGATAAAGATGGATTCAACTCTATTTATATGATGGCCGATTCTGGAGCTAGGGGTTCTGCTGCGCAGATTAGACAGTTATCTGGTATGAGGGGACTTATGGCTAAGCCAGATGGTTCTATTATTGAAACACCAATTATTTCAAACTTTAGAGAAGGTCTAAATGTACTTGAGTACTTTATTTCAACTCACGGAGCTAGAAAAGGTCTTGCGGATACTGCACTTAAAACTGCAAATGCTGGTTACTTAACAAGAAAACTAATTGACGTTTCTCAAAATGTAAGAATTACAGTTGAAGATTGTGGTACTCATGAAGGTATTGAAATTACTGATATTACTTCTGGTAATGAATTAATTGAAAGCTTAGAAGAAAGAATCACAGGTAGAGTTACTGCTGAAGATATTATTGATCCTATTTCAAATGAGATTTTATTTGCTGAGGGTACATTAATCACTGAAGAAGATGCAAAAGTTGTTGCTGAAGCTGAAGTTAAATCTGTAGTAATTAGAACTCCATTAACTTGTAAAGTTGAAAATGGTTTATGTTCAAAATGTTATGGTCTAAATCTTGGTGAGCAAAGAAAAGCAAAACCAGGTGAAGCTGTTGGCGTTGTTGCTGCTCAATCAATTGGAGAGCCAGGAACACAGCTGACACTTAGAACTTTCCACGTTGGGGGAACAGCATCTGCTACTCAAACTGAAAGAGAATTAAAAGCTGATAAAGAAGGTTTCATTAGATACTACAACATTAAAAAATATATTAAATCTGATGGAAAAATTATTGTTGCAAATAGAAGAAATGCAGGTGTTTTACTTGTTGAACCAAAAATTAATGCACCATTTAAAGGTAAAGTTTCTGTTGAAACATTACACGAAGAAATCATCTTAACTATTACAAATGGTAAAGAGACTAAAAAATATTATTTAAGAAAAAATGATGTTGCTAAAGCTAATGAGTTAGCTGGTATTTCTGGAAAAATTGAAGGTAAATTATACTTACCATATTCAAACGGTGAAGAAATAGAGCAAAATGAATCAATCGTTGAGATGATTAAAGATGGATGGAATGTACCAAATAGGATTCCATTTGCTTCTGAATTAAAAGTTGAAGATGGAGCTCCTATTACTTCTAAAATAGTTTCAGGTGCTAAAGGTGTTGTTAAATACTATAAACTAATTGGTGACTATTTAGAAAGAAGAGAAGATATCAAAGCTGGTGATACAGTAACAGACAAAGGTGTATTTGCTGTTATCGTTGATGGTGAAGATAGAGAAGCTTTAAGACACTATATTGCTAGAGGTTCATTAATTGAATTAAATGACAATACTGAAGTTGAAAAAGAATCTTTAATTGCAGTTCCAAAAACAACTGAACAAGTTGTAATTGCTGAATGGGATCCATACGCGAATCCTACAATTGCAGAAAAAGCCGGAATTATTTCGTTTGAAGATATTATCCCAGGTGTTACAGTTTCAGAGCAATTCGATGAGTTAACAGGAACTTCAAAACTAGTTGTTAATGAATATATTCCAAGTGGATATAAACCAACAATTATTTTAGCAACTGATGATAAAGAAATTATTAGATATTCACTTGACCCAAAAACTTCATTAAACGTAGCAGAAGGTAAAAAAGTTGAAGTAGCTGATATTATTGGTAAAACACCAAAAGCAACTCAAAAATCAAAAGATATTACTGGGGGTCTTCCAAGAGTATCTGAATTATTTGAAGCTAGACGACCAAAAAATATTGCTGTATTAGCATCATTTGATGGAGTTATATCTTTTGGTAAACCATTAAGAAATAAACAAAGAATTTTAATTACGGATGTAATTGGAAATAATAGTGAGTATTTAGTAGAGAAATCTAAACAAATTCTTGTTCATGAAGGTGAGTTTGTTCATGCTGGTGAAGCATTAACAGATGGTCAAATCTCTCCACATGATATCTTAAGAATTTTAGGTGAAAAAGCTTTACATTACTTTATTGTATCAGAAGTACAACAAGTATATAGATCTCAAGGGGTTAATATTGCTGATAAACATATTGAGGTTATTACTTCTCAAATGTTAAGACAGGTTTCAATTTTAGATGGGGGAGATACTAAGTTTATCGTTGGTGACATGGTTTCTAAAAAAAGATTTAAAATTGAAAATGCTAAAGTAATTAAATTAGGTGGAGAGCCTGCTATTGCTGAACCTTTATTATTAGGTATCACAAGAGCTGCTGTTACATCTGATTCAATTATCTCAGCTGCATCATTCCAAGAGACTACTAAAGTTTTAACAGAAGCTGCTATTAGTGCTAAAATGGATATGTTAGAAGACTTAAAAGAAAACGTTGTTATTGGTAGAACAATTCCTGTAGGAACTGGTCTATACAAAAACCAAAAAATTAAATTTTCTGAACATTAATCTTTAACAATAAGGCTTTGCCTTATTGTTTAGATACTAATATAAAATGGATATCTTATCTTTATTTTTAATATTTATTGCCCTAGAATTTTTTGAATCTAACTGGCAAAAATCTGATACCTTATATGGTTTAATTAAAAACAATTTTTCAATTTTTCAAAAAAACATATTTTTATATTTTTTATTACATTTAACATTTTTTTATACTATTTTTTTATCTTTTTATTTAAATAATTTCTCTTTTTGGATGAGTTCAATACTAATTATAAAGTTTTTAGATATAAGTTTTAAATTAACTTTAATGCAAAAACTTTCAAGTGGAAAAGAAATTGAAGAAATTATGCCAATGAATATAAAAATGACAATTGTTTTTAGATATATGAACGTGTTAATATATCCATTAAGTTTTTTATTTGCTGTGGGTTTTTAAAATATTTAATTTTCTCATTTTATTTTTATGATAGAATGCTAAAATTAAATAAAAAAGGAAATATAAAATGCAATATTTAATCATCGCTTACGATAACGAGAATGCACTAGAACGAAGATTAGAGTCAAGAGAAGCACATATGGAAGGTGCAAGAAAGCTTATGGCTGAAGGTAAGATTATTAATGCAGGAGCATTAATAGAAGACGATGTTATGGTTGGATCAACTCTATTTATTGATTTCGAATCAGATGATGAATTAGATGAATGGTTAGAAAATGAACCTTATGTAAAAAACAATGTATGGAATATGGACGAGTTCCAAATTGTTCCAATGAAACTACTTCCTAAGCAGTAATAAAATAGTATTACTATCTTTAAGATAAGGACAAATTGGACTTTCATAGTCTAAGTTTGTCCCAAGAAAATTTAGTTAAATTACTACTCGATATAGAGTTGTACATAATTTGTAATCAAGTTAATTATAAATACAATTTAATAATATTTTTTATTTTTTAACTCTTCATTAATTCCTACTTGTAAAAGATTAAGTTTTTATTTAGTTAAAAATTTAATTATTTTTAGGCATATCTTTTAATAAAGTCATTCTCATCCATGCGGAAGTGGTAATTTTAACTCCAATTTGCTCAGACATTAAAGAGGCTTGATTCTCTATCCAATCTTTTTCAATTTGATTTAATGCAATTGGAATTGCAGTATTTCTAACTTCATTTTGTGCTTTTTTAGGTCTACCCATTGATTTTTTTCTTGAAGGTTTTTCTTCTAAAACTTTTTCAATAGTTTGTATTTTAGAAGAGTTTTGTTTTAGTTTATCTGCATATCCCATTTTTACACCAAACTATTTTTTAAAGTTATCATATCTTCAATGGCATTTCTATATATATGTCTTTTGAATCTATTATCTCCAGCTTTATTTTCCACATATTCACAGTCAAATAATGAGTCTTCTAAAACAGATGATTCTCTTACAAAAATAATTATTATATTTAAATCATTGTAAGATTTTTTTATTTCTTCTTCTAAATACTCTTTTAATTCTAGTGCTTTATTGTTGCTTTTAGCACGGTTTATGACAATAATAATATTTTTATTAACTTCGGCAATATCTTTTAAAGTAGCAAGTGTTGCTTGTAAATCTACTATTGATGTTAGTGTTGGAATTATGATTTTTTTTGATTGTTTTATAATATCTTTAATTCTTGTATCTTTAAATCCTCCAAAATCGTAAACTACATTATTATCAAATGGAATTTCTTCATACTCTTCACTTGATACTAAGAAACCTTTTTCTTCTGGCATTAAATTGTGTGCTGATGAGTGAGAATCGTTTGTAACGTACGTGTACTCTAACATCTGAGAAATTTGAACCGATAGGGTTGTTTTACCAACACCACCTTTTATACTATAAACAACAAATGACACTTCTTCTCTCCTTCTTTCTATAATAGAATATATTTTATATAGAGTTATTATATCAAATATAAAATTAATATATAAATTTATATTTTTTATATTATTTGTATATATTATATAGAAATAAATTGTTTATAGATGAAATGATTATTGCTATATTTCAGAAAATAATATTTTTTTTATAGAATTAAAGTATAAAAAAAGATAAAAAATAGCAATTAAATAGCAATTTAATAAGAATTTAAGTTTATGATTAATAATTAATAAATATTAAGAAAATATTAATATCTTTTATGCGAATATTGAGTAAATAATAAACTAAGGAGAAGTAATTATGAGTAAGTTAATTAAATTAGGAGCATCACTATTGTTTTGTGTAACATTAGCGAATGCTGAGAGTACACAAGAAGATGCTAAAGCATTAGTTGATAAAGGTGTAGAGTTCTGTAAAAAAGTTGGAGTAGCAGCTTGTGTTGAAGAATTTAACAAACCAGAAAGTGAATTTGTAAATGGTGATTTATATATCTGGGCAAATGATTTTGATGGAGTTATAACTGCACATCCAAAAAAACCTTTAAAAGGTAAAAATATGTACAGATATAAAGATAGAGCTGGAAATCAATTATTTAAAGAGTTTATTGATAAAGTAAAAGCTGATGGTTCTGGATGGGTTGATTATGTTTGGGCTCACCCAACAAGAGGAGAACAAACTCCAAAAACTTCTTATGTTATTGGAATTGGTGAAAATCAGTTAATCGGAGCTGGAGTTTATAAATAGTCTTTCATTTAAAGCTTTGATTTTCAAAGCTTTAAATTTCCAAATAAGTTAAATTTAGCTTATTTAATTTATTTGGGAATTTAATCTTCAGGAGTCGTCAATGTTTGGTATAAAAAATATGAAAATTGGAAAAAAAATAATTATAGCACCTGCAATTGCCGTGTTATTTTTATTAATTTTGGCACTTTTTTCTAATAATGCTCTTAAGTCTGACAAAAGTACATTAAATGAGATAGTAGAAGTGAAATTTGAATTGTATAAGACAAGTAGCAAATTACTAAGTGATGTAAATTTGTATAATTCAATTTTATATAAAACTTTCAGTTATTCTACTGGTAAATATGAACAATTCATGATTGATGAGCAATTAGCACTTTTAGAAAAATTAAGAGTTAGCATTGTAAAAGAGGTGGAAAATTTTTTAAAAGCACCATATTTAACAGAGGAATATAAAAAAAGTATTGAATCTGTTAATAAAGAATTAATTGAATATAACTCAGCAATTAAAGATGCAGTTGATATGTTAAGTGTTGATTTAGGAATGGCAACTCCAATGTTATTTATAACAGATGAAATGTTTGCGAAAATAAATGAACAATTAAATGCAATAAATAAAACTGCCGATGTAGAAAATAAATCAAGTTATCTTTTGGCATTAGAAAAAATTGATTCAACGATATATACATTGTATACACTTGTTATTATAGTTTTAATTATTTTATCTTTTGTAATTCTTGCGATTACAAATTCTATAAAAAAACCATTACAACGATTCCAAGATGGATTAATAGAATTTTTTAAATATTTAAATCAAGAAACAAAAGAGTCAAAAATAATTGAAATAAATTCAACAGATGAATTAGGATTAATGGCTGCAGTTGTAAATGAAAATATTTTAAATACAAATAAATCGATAGAAAAAGATAGAATTCTTGTAGCTAGTTCAATTAAATGTGCAAATGAAGCAAAAAAAGGTTTACTTAATTCAAGAATAGAAGGTGAAACAAATAATCCTTCATTAAATGAACTTAAAAATGTTATAAATCAAATGCTAGGGGCAATTGAAAATAACATTAAAAATGCAATGAATGTATTATCTTTATATACAAACTATGACTATAGAAGTAAAATAAATATTAGTGGATTAGAAGGTGATATAAAAGCTTTATGTAATGATGTAAATAATTTAGGAGTAGCGATAACAAGTATGCTTCAAGAGAATAAAAAAATTGGATTAGTACTTTCTTCTAATGCTGATATTTTATCAAACAACGTATCAAAGTTAACTGCCTCTGCAAATTCACAAGCTGCATCATTAGAAGAAACAGCAGCTGCTATTGAAGAAATTACTTCAAATATGCAAAATAGTTCTCAGAATATTGCAAAAATGACATCTTATGCAAATGAAGTTTCAAGTTCTGTTGATATTGGTCAAAAACTAGCTTCAAAAACTGCAATGTCAATGGATGAAATTAATGAACAAACACAAGCCATTGCAGATTCAATTACTGTAATTGACCAAATAGCATTTCAAACAAATATATTATCATTGAATGCAGCTGTTGAAGCAGCAACAGCAGGTGAAGCTGGACGTGGATTTGCTGTTGTTGCACAAGAAGTAAGAAATTTAGCTTCACGAAGTGCAGATGCAGCACGTGAAATAAAAGAGTTAGTAATTAATGCTACAAATAAAGCAAATGAAGGAAAGGTTATTTCTAGTGAAATGATTCAAGGTTATGAAAAATTAAATAGCAATATTCATAATACTTTATCATTAATTAATGAAGTATCAACATCTTCAAAAGAGCAATTTAATGCAATGGAGCAAATTAACGATACTGTTAATAATTTAGATAGAGTAACTCAGCAAAATGCATCTTCAGCTGAAGAAGCAAATAAAGTTGCGAGAGAAGTTAATGATATTGCTGAAAAAGTAGTAGCATATACTGATGAAAAAGAGTTTGAGGGAAAATAGGTTTTGTACTATAAACTATTTATAGTATAATCTTTCCCATAGGAGTTAATATGGGAAAGATCATATATCACTACTGCAATGTTGATGCTTTTAAAGCAATCATCCAAAATAAGACTTTATGGCTTAGTTCAGTTTATAATTTAAATGATTACAAAGAAATACACTGGATAAAAGAAAAAGTTTTAAAAAAAATCAAAGAATACACAAATAAAAATAACTATGAAAAGTTTAACAGTTTCATTAGACTTTATGAAAATCAGCAACCAACAGTTTACATAGCTTCTTTTTCTCAAGGAGATGATTTACTTAGTCAATGGCGAGCTTATGCAAATGATGGTTATGGAGTAGCAATTGGTTTTAATACTGATTATTTCAAAGAGAATGATTTAATAAAAACTTCTGAAGTTTTATATGATGAGTATAAACAAGAAGAAGAGATTAAAAGTATTTTAAAACCTTTATTGTTGCTTGATGAAAAAAAAGACTTTGAATCAAAAGAGTTTCAATTTTTTTGTGAAGAGATAATAAATGAAATAAATAATCTTTCAGCAAAATCAAAAAATGAACTTTTTATGGAAGAGCAAGAGGTGCGATTAATCCATAATCCAATAATCATAGAAGATAATGAAACAAAAAGATTTATTTTTAGAAATAATCTTTCAACTATGATGTTTAGGGCAGTTTGTGGAAATCTGATTCCATATTTTGAACTAAAATTTGATTATTTTAAAGAAGATAATCCACCAATTTTAGAAATAGTTAAGGGGCCTAAAAATAAATTTATTAATCAAGAAGTAAAAATATTTTTAGCAAATAATGGATTTTACAATGTAAATATAAAAAGCTCAAAATCATCATATAGATGATAATTTGGCTATACTACGAAAAAGTAATACAAGAGGAAAAGAATGAATTTTAATGAATTAGATGTAGAAAGAAAAAATCAATTACATGAAGAAGTAAAACAATTTGCAATGAGTATTGGAGGAACTAATGTATTCCTTCAAATGATTGAAGATATAAAAAAAGAAAAACCACATGCTTTATTAAATAAAAGTTGTGTATTTCACTTTGCAAAGGCAAAATTAAATTGGAATAAACAAATATTTAAAGAGAGTTTAGATCAACTATTTACTGCTATGAGAAAAGAAGAAAGAGATGGAGATATGCTTAATGGCTTAAATCCAAAAGATTATAAAGAAACTATGAATATGATGAGAACATTAAAACCTATTTCTATTAAAGTTACACCTAAAAAAGAAGAAGATTTATTAGGTTTTACATTTTCTATTTTAGATACATCAGTTGAGAAAAAAACAAAAGTTTCAATGATTTATAAAATAATATTTTTCTATCATGTAGATTTCGCAAGAGATATTTTAACTTATAAAAAAGAAGAAGAAATCTAATGGATCCTAAAAAAAGATTTAATATAAAACAAGGACTTAAAGTAAATATTGTTTTAAAACAAGATCAAAGAAGTGGTAAATTAACGCAAGGTATCGTAAAAGATATCTTGACAAATTCTGCTGTTCATCCCCATGGAATAAAAGTTCGTCTTCAAGATGGACAAGTTGGTCGTGTTCAGGAGATCTTATAAAAGATATTTAAGATCTCATCTTTCATATCTTTTATAAAATACTAAACATAAAATTGCTCCAAATAGTGCCATTGCAGCTCCAACTAAGGCTGGATAATTAAATGCTAATCCAAATAATAGTGGAATTCCTCCAAATAAAGCTCCTAATGAGTTTGCCACATTAAAAGCAGCTTGTATAAAAGCTGCTCCTAACATTTCTGAGTGTTTTGCACTTTTTAACATAATCATATTTATAGGCGATCCAATTGACATTGCAAGTGCTCCACAAATAAAAGTAAGTATAATAGCTATAATTTTATTTTCAGAGAAGAAGAATACTAATAGTAATGCTATAACCATTAGAAATAGTAAAATAATAGCAGCAATCACAGGGTCTTTTTTATCAGCTAAATATCCACCTGCTATATTACCAACAACCATTCCAGCACCTGCAACAACCATCATATAAGATACATCAGCAATATCAAATCCAGATACATGAATTAAAAGTGGCGCTATATAACTAAACCAAGCAAATAAACCACCAAAACCAATTGAGACGATTGTAAGAATGTGCCAAGCTTTGATTGTTTTAAAAAACTCTAATTCTTCTTTAAAACTTACACTTCTTAAGGGTTTTAAGTGAGGTAAGCAAAGATGTAAAAATAAAATAGTTAATAATCCTAAAATAGAAACAACACCAAAAGCATATCTCCAATGAAGATGATGACCTAAGAAAGTAACTATTGGAACCATAATTAAAATTGCCAAGGTTAGACCTGTAAATATAGAAGCAATTGCTTGTGCTGCTTTACCTTTTTGAGCTAGTTTTGAAGCTACAACGGTTGCTACACCAAAAAATGCACCATGGGGAAGACCTGAAAAAAATCTTGACATTAATAAAGTATTATAATCAGGTGCAATTATTGAAAATGCGTTAAATATTGTAAATAAAATCATTAGTGCAATTAAAATATATTTAGGAGGAAATTTTGCACTAAGTGCCATTATCATTATGACAGAGATTAAAAGACCAAAACTAACTTGTGCCATTCCAACTCATTCAATGAAAGACAGCGATTTCTTTTTTAAGCGATGTCTTGATTCTTTATGGAACCAGTCATTCCAAGATTTTGAAATAGTGGTTACTGATAATTCTGAAGACGATACAATCAAGACCATCTGCGAGTGGTATAGAACGGGCATAAAATATTTCAAGAATCCACGCAAAGGTATGGCACAGAACACCAACGAAGCTATACAAAAATCTAAAGGAGAGTTAATTAAAATACTCTACATGGATGATTATATGGCTCATGATGATGCAC
>JAHIWE010000035.1 GCA_018816105.1 bacterium
AAAGAAAAAAGAGATTTTACTTGAAGATATAAATAAAAACTTAGAATTAAAAGTTCAAATAGCGATTGATGAAGCTCAAAAAAAAGATCGTGCAATGCTACATCAATCAAGACTAGCTAGAATGGGAACAATGTTATCAATGATTGCTCACCAATGGAGACAGCCACTAAGTGAAGTATCAGGAATTTTAATGGAGCTTGAAACTGCATCAAAATTTAAAAAAGCAGATGATACAATGATTCAAGAATCAGTAAAAGAATCAAATAAGGTAATTCAGTTTATGTCTTATACTATTGATGATTTTAGGAATTTTTTCAAACCTGATAAACAAAAAGTTTATTTTTATATAGAAGATTCTTGTTATGAAGCTATATCTTTAATAGGAGCTTCAATTAAAAACTATAATATAACTCTTAATAAAAAAATAAAATGCAATTGCGAAATATATGGATACAAAAGAGAGTTTGCCCAAGTTTTATTAAATTTAATGTCAAATGCAAAAGATGCATTAATTCAAAAGGAAATAAAAAACCCTACAATAGATCTAGAAGTTGACTATATAGATGGTTACTCGATAGTTACCATAAAAGATAATGCAGGTGGAGTTAATACTGAGCATATGGATTTGATTTTTGAACCATATTTTACAACAAAAGGTAGTTTACAAGGTACAGGACTTGGCCTTTATATGTCGAAAATGATTATAGAAAAAAATATGGGTGGAGAACTTAGTGTTGAAAACAAAGATGATGGGGCAGTTTTTAAAGTAAAAATCAAGGCTTAAAATGGAAAATATTATAGAGCAATTAAAAAATTATACAGTTTTATGTGTTGAAGATGAAGAGGGTATAAGAAAAAGATTAGTAAATACTTTGAAATACTATTTTACTGAGGTTTATGAAGCATCAAATGGTGAAGAAGGATATGAATTATATTATGAACATAAACCAAATATTATAATTTCAGATATTGAAATGCCTTTAAAAAATGGTATAGCAATGATTGAGGATATTAGAAAAGATGATTTATCAACAATTGTTATTATGTTAACAGCTTATTCAAGTGAAGAGTATCTTTTAAGTTTAATAAATCTAAATATTAATCATTATATTTTAAAACCTGTTAATTCGGAAAACTTATTAAATGGTATTATTAAAGCCTTTGGAGATAAATTAGAAAATAAAATAAAATTTACTGATGAGGTCTATTTTAATATGAAAAAAAGAGAGCTTTATTATAAAGAAGAGCTTATAGTTTTGCGAAAAAGAGATAAAGATTTTTTACTTTTACTTCATGAAAATAGAAATAGGGTATTAAGTTATGAAACAATTGAAGAGTATATTTGGAAAGATAGATCAATGAGTATGAGTGCATTAAAAACTTTTATCAAAGAATTAAGACAAAGATTGCCAATAGACTTAATTGTTAATGTACCACAAGAAGGATATAAATTAATAAATTTCTCTTAGTTTTTTTAAAACTCACCTAATGCTCACTTCAAACTATTATGATTTCCTTATATAAAAAATAAGGGGTCTTAAATGTTAAAAAAATGTCTACTATTAGCTTCTCTATCAGGTTTTGTACTTGCTGGAAATGTACAAATGAATTTAAATGCAAAATATGGAGCAACAAATTTCCATACTATTGGAGCACAAAACTTTGCTAATTTAGTAAAAGATTATACAAAAGGTAGTGTTGATATTACAGTTCATTCTGGTTCTTCACTTGTGAAAGGAAATCCTTTAAAAGCTGTAAAAGATGGAACAGTTGCTATGACTGATATGTTTATTCCATTTACTTCAGGTGGTGGAAAAGTTTTTGGTGTCTCTGCACTTCCTTTTATTGCTACTTCTTATGAAGATGCTTATAAACTTTATCAAGTTTCAAAACCAGCTTATGAGCAAACAGCAAAACAATGGAATCAAAAACTTCTTTATAGTGTTACATGGCCAGCATCAGGATTTTATGCAAATAAAAAAATGGAATCTTTAGAAGATTTTAAAGGTGCAAAAACAAGAACATATGATAAGAACTCTGCAGATTTTGTAAATGATGCAGGAGGAAATGCTGTTTCATTACCTTGGGGTGAAGTTTATTCAGCTCTTAGAACAGGTATGGTTGATTCAGTTATAACATCATCGTCATCAGGTAAAGATGGTAAGTTTTGGGAAGTTTTAAGTGATTATACAAAAATCAATTATGCATATCCACTACAAGCTGTTACTATTAATCTTGATTATTGGAATTCAATGGATAAAGCACAACAAGAAGCCATGTTAAAAGCAGCCTCTGAAATTGAAAAAGCACAATGGGAAGCTGTAAAAATAGAAGACAAAGATGCCCTTGATACTATGGAAAAAAATGGTATGAAAATTTCAGAAGCTAGTATTGAGTTAAAAAAACAGTTAGAAGTAATTGCTAATAAAATGCTTGATGAGTATTTATCAGATGCCGATGAACAAACAAAAAATATTTTCAAAGAATATAGAAAGTAATCCTATGCAAATATTTTATAAATTCGTAAATAAGCTCTCTTTATGGGGAGCGTATTTATCAGCTCTTTTGCTAATATCTTTAACTCTATTGATTTTAACTGAAATTTTTATTAGATATTTTTTTGATATGTCTACAATGATTGCAGATGAATATAGTGGATATTTGTATTTAGCTTCAATTTTTTTAGGTTTAGCTTATACTTTTAATGAAGATGCTCATATTAGAATAAATATTATCACGTCAAAAATGAGTAAAAAAACAAATAGATTTATAGATGTCCTTGCTGGATTAATTACAATAATTGTTCTAGGATTTACTTTATATCGAACAGTTTTATTTACCTATGATTCTTATGAAATGCAAATGCTTTCAGAATCTGTTTCTGCAACTCCATTGTATTTAACTCAGTTAGTTATGCCTTTGGGGATAGCAATTTTTATTTTAAGTGTATTAGTTTTTGTATTAAAAGGTTTAAAAAATGATATCTGATCCATTAGTTTTATCAATTGTAATTATTTTTATAATGTTTGTATTTTTATTATCGTCAATTTGGATTGGAGTTTCACTTCTTTTAACTGGAATTGTAGGTATGTTGATTTTTGATCATAACTTGCCTCCTGTAATTTCAGTTTTTGATAAAATGGGAGATTTATTAGCATCGTCAATATATGATTCATTAAATTCATGGTCATTAGCTGCACTTCCAATGTTTATTTTAATGGGTGAGATTTTATATAAATCATCTATTTCAACAAAACTTTTAAATGGTTTAATGCCTTGGTTGAGTTTTATTCCAGGAAAATTACTTCATGTAAATGTAGCTGCTTGTTCACTTTTTGCAGCTGTTTCAGGTTCAAGTGCAGCAACAACAGCAACTGTTGGGAAAATTACCCTTGATGAGCTAAAAAAAAGAGGATATTCAAAATCTTTAGCATTAGGTTCACTAGCAGGTAGTGGAACTTTAGGATTTTTGATACCACCTTCACTTATTATGATTATTTATGGTGTGTTATCTGATGTTTCTATTGGTAAATTATTTATGGCAGGAATTATACCTGGTTTATTACTTGCAACTTTATATTCTGTTTATATAATGATTGTATCAAAACTTGATAAAAGTGTAGTTCCTCAAGCAGAAGATAAATATGTTTTTAGTGATTTTTCAAATTCAATAAAAGATTTATTTCCTGTATTATTACTAATTACAGTTGTTTTAGGTTCTATTTATACAGGAGTTGCAACTCCAACTGAAGCTGCTTCTTTGGGTGTTTTAGGGGCAATTATTTTAGCTGTTTATTTTAGAAGTTTCTCTTTTGAAATTATGAAAAATGCATTATTAAATACAATTAAAACATCTGTAATGATTAGTTTTATTATTGTAGGTGCTGGATTTTTATCTCAAGTTATTGGATTTTTAGGAATTGCAAGAGCCATTAGTGAATATATTACAACTTTAGGTTTAAGTCCTATGATGTTAATTTTAATTATTGGAATTATGTACATTATTTTAGGAATGATTCTTGATGGTATTTCTATTGTTGTTATGACTTTACCAATTGTTTTACCAATTATTGTTCTTGCTGGATTTGATCCATTATGGTTTGGTATATTTTTAGTATTTATGGTTGAGTTATCACAAATTACTCCACCTGTTGGATTCTCTTTATTTATAATACAAGGTATTAGTGGAGAAAAAATTGAATATATATTAAAAGCTACATTACCATTTTTTTTATTGACAATTGCAGCTGTTGTAATAATTACTTATTTCCCCCAAATAGTGCAATTCTTACCCAATTATATGATAAAATAAAGGAAGATTAATGCAAGGCAATGATGTGAAAATAAAATTAAATTGTGATATGGGTGAGAGTTTTGGTATCTGGAAAATGGGTTTAGATGAGCAAATTATGCCACATATTGATATGGCAAATTTAGCTTGTGGTTTCCATGCAAGTGATGCTGTGACTATGAATAAATCAGTAGTATTAGCTAAAAAGCATAATGTAACAATTGGAGCTCATCCTGCATATCAAGATTTAGTAGGTTTTGGAAGAAGAACTATTGTTTGTTCACTAGAAGAGATTAAATCAATTATTTTATATCAATTAGGAGCTTTAAGTGCATTTTGTAAAGCTCATGGCACAGCTGTATCTTATGTGAAACCTCACGGTGCACTTTACAATGATATGATGAGGGATGAGAATATATTTAAAGCTATTTTAAATGCAATTTCATCTTTTGATAAAAATATAAAATTAATGATTTTATCAAGCTCTAAAAATGAAGCTTATGAATATACTGCAAAGATTTATTCTGTTAATTTAATTTATGAAGTATTTGCAGATAGAAACTACAATGATGATGGCTCTTTGGTTTCAAGAATGCATGAAAATGCTGTAATTCATGATGAATTAGAAGTTGTAAGTAGAATCGTAAATCTAAAAGAAAAAGGTTTTTTATATAGTTTAAATGGACAAAAACTATTTTTAAAAGCTGATACAATTTGTGTTCATGGAGATAATGAAAAAGCTCTTGATTTTATAAAGCTATTAAGAAAAGCATTATATTAATGTTATTTAAAATTGCTAGCGTTGACTCTTTGATTATCTATTTTGGAAAGAGTATAGATGAACAAATTGCACTAAATGTAAAAAAAGCCTATTTATGTTTGAAAAAGTTAGATATAGAAGGAATAATTGAGATTATTCCTTCTTATACTTCTATTTTTATCTCTTATGATATTTTTAAATTTGATTTTGAAAGTTTAAAAGAGCTTTTAGAAAATAGTATTAATTTAGAATCAAATGAATCTTTTGAAGAAAAAATTATAAGTATTGATGTTTATTATGGGCAAGAAGTTGCTTTAGATTTACTTGATATGAGTTTAAAAACAAATCTTAGTATAGAAGAAATTATAGAGATTCATTCAAGTAAACTCTATGATGTGTATGCCATAGGTTTTTTGCCAGGATTTGCCTATCTTGCAAGTGTTGATGAAAGAATTGCACTTCCCCGTCTTTCAACTCCAAGAAAGCAAATACCAAAAGGCTCTCTTGCAATTGCTAATACTCAAACGGCTATTTATCCCCAAAGCAGTCCAGGTGGTTGGAATATAATAGGAAGAACAACTATGGAGTTATTTGATAAGAAATTAGAAAAGTTATCACCTTTGAGTGTTGGTGATAAGGTTAAGTTTAATCCCATATCAAAAGAAGTGTTTTTATCTCAAGGAGGAAGTTTATGAGTTTAGAACTTATAAATAATCCTATTCTTGTAACACTTCAAGATAAGGGGCGATATGGCTATTCAAGTATAGGAGTTACAAACTCAGGAGTAATGGATGAATATGCATACTTTTGGGCAAATAAGATGCTTGGAAACTCTTTAGGTACTAATATTTTAGAAATTGCTTTTTCAAATGTTATATTTAAAGTAAATGCAGCTACAAAAATAGCTCTGACCGGAGCAAAATGTGAATTTTTTATAAATGATATTTCAAAAGAATGCTGGCAAACTCATAATGTAAAAGCTGGAGATATTATTAAAATTGCAAAGATACTTGAAGGAAATAGGGTATATTTAGGAGTTTTTGGTGGCTTTGATATTAAAAAAGAGTTTGGAAGTAATAGTACAACTATAAAAGAAAATCTTGGTGGCTTAGATGGCACAAAATTAAAAAAAGCAGATATATTACCCTTTAAAGAGTATATTTCCCACCATAACTCAAGATTAAAAAAAGAGTTTATTCCTTCTTATTGTGATGAATTAACACTTCGAGTAGTTCTTGGTTATCAAGATGAAAACTTTTCTCAAGTAGAAAAAAACAAATTCTTTTCAAATATATTTACCCTTTCAAATGATTTTAATAGAATGGGATGTAAATTAAATGGTGAACCAATATTATGTGATATTGATGGAATTATCTCAGAAGGTATAAGTTTTGGAGCAATTCAAATACCATCAGATGGGCAGCCTATAATTTTATTAAAAGATAGGCAAACAATTGGAGGTTATCCAAAAATTGGATCAGTATTAAGTATAGATTGTTTTAAATTATCTCAAGCAAAAACTAATTGTAAAATAAAATTTAAAGAGATTAGTTTAAATGAAGCTTTAAAAGAAGTAAAAGAGTTTTACTCTTTTTTTTCTTGATCTTCTAATAGAGTTTCAAATATAGTTTTTGATTCTTCATCTTTTTTATATAAACTTATTTTAAAAGCATATTTTGCTTTTATTATAAGTCCTGCATTACTTTTTAATGTTGCATTTGACAATAATTGTTCAATATTTAAAATTTTATTTAATACTTCTTTTTTATTTTCATTAGAGATAAAAATAAAGAATTTACTTTCTAAATATCTTGCTATTTGAAACTCATAAGCTTCATCTTTTAATTTTGAAGAAATAAATTTAGTTACAAATAATAATAAATTTTTCGCTAATAATTCACCATACTCCTTTTGTATATAACAAAAGTCAACTATATTTAAAAGTACACAAATACCATCTTCTTTGAAATTACTATTTTCACTTAGAAATTTATTGTAAATCCATTTTCTATTGTATGTTTTTGTTAGTTCATCTATGAAAAGCTCATCTGTTAAAGATTTAATTTCATTTTCAAGATTAATCATTTTTTTATATATATCTTTTAATGATTCATTATCTTTATTTAAAATAGCATTTTGACTATCTTGTGTATTTTCTTGAAGAGTAATTGCACTTGCTATAATAATCTTCATATATTTTTCCATTGTATTAAAATCATCAATTAATAGTTGATTTAATTCTTTAGTGAAATTTTCATCATCTAGATTTACTTCAAGCTCTTTAGCATGATAAGTAAATTTTTCAAAATATGAAGATGGAAGAATAATTTTATTATTTAACAAATCATTTATTGTTAGATTAGTTATTTGCTCAAGCTTATTTTTCATTTATTCCCTCAATAATTTCTTTTATATTCACAGGTTTTCCAATATGATAGCCTTGAGAATAATCAATTTCAATATTTTTTACATAACGTAGAATTTTTAAATCACTTACAAATTCTGCTACTACTTTTATATTTTGTTGCTTAGAAAATAAGACAATACTTTTTATTAAATTTAAGTATATATCTTCATCAATTTTTTTTATTAAAGAACCATCAATTTTAATGTAATCAATATTTAAATTTAAAATATTTTCATAATTTGAAAAACCTGTTCCAAAATCATCTATTGCAATTTTTACACCATGTTCTTTTGCTTCTGTTATAAAATCATTTACAATATTAAAATTTGATACTTTTTCACTTTCTAAAATTTCAAAAGTTAAATATGAACCTATATTATTACTTTTGATTTTTGATAATAAACTTTTTTTAATTTGTGGATTTAGAATATCGATGTAGTCTAAATTTATACTTACGTGAATTTTATACCTTAATATATAAATTATTATTTTATTAAATAATAATTCCAT
>JAHIWE010000036.1 GCA_018816105.1 bacterium
AGCCTCAAAATCTAAATCGTTAAAAGAAGCATATTGGTTATATTCAAATGAAACTTTCTTAGGAACAGATGTTCCTTGGAGTGCCTCAGTTGGAAGAAGACCTTCAACTGATGGATTACCTATAAATCTTAGAAATGACCAAAAAGAGAATTCTCCTTTATCTCATGTTGTTGATGTTGAGTTTGACGGTTTTTCATTTAGATTTGATACTGAAGCAGCTACTGGATTTAGAGGTTCTTGGTTTAAGATTTGTGCAGGAAGAGGTTTAACAAATGCAAAACCAAGATTTGATATGTCAGGGGCTGCATATGCTGCTGATGATACAAAAAATGTAGATGTAGACTTATTAGGAATCATCGCTGTTCCTTATGATGATGGGCAATACTCTATTCATACAAATTATGCAAAAGCTTGGAATTTAATTGGATTTGATCAAAACTCATTAAATTCTTATGGAGGAGCATATAGTAATTATTTAGCTGCACCAAGTGCAACAACTGCTTATGATTTACAAATGGCAAATCCAGCATTTAAAGATGTTGGTGATATAGATTTTGCAACAATTTTATTCAAAACAGAAGGTATTGGAAATGGTATATCTGATTATTTAGATAATACTGTATTTTTTGCTTCATTCGCTGCTAGTAAAACAAATCCTAATTCTTTAGGAATGTTAGGTTCAACTGATTCTGAAGTTGGAACTTCTGTTTGGTTAGGAATAAATGCTCCTTGTCCGTTAACTCCTGATGATGCAAAAATTGGATTAGAATGGAATAAAGGTAGTAAATACTGGAGATCTATGACTTATGGTGAAGATACATACGCAGGAAGTAAAATTGCAACTCGTGGTCAAGCATGGGAAGTTTATAGAACTCAGAAATTAACTGATGCTTTAAGTTTTGGTCTTAGTTATGTATATATGAAATATGATTACACTGGTTCAAATTCATTTTTTGGAGCAGATGGTACACCTATGACAATGGCACAAGCTCAAGCAGCGGGACAAAATCCAGTTGAATCAGCACAAGATGTTAGAGCTTATATGAGATATAGATTCTAATACAAAAATAAAAAGAGGTTTTCCTCTTTTTATCTTCTTTTATCTAAACGAATATCTATCAAATTTATAAATTACTTTTTCAGCTAATTCAATCATTTTTATATTTAACTCTTTAAACTCTTTATTTTTCATCTCTACTAGTAATTTATCATATACATTTGCATATGGATAAAGAATAAAGTATATATACTCTTTTGAACGTGATTCTTTATTTAGTTCTTTAAACCAAACAGCAAGCAGTGAAAAATATAACATAGATGGATTAAAAGCTTCGTTTTGTTTTAGCTCTTTTGATATTTCATTATTAATAAAATTATATCCGTCTAAAATAGCTTTAATTCGATAATGTTTTCTATTTTCTAAATAATACTTATCTGGCAAAGTTATATTTAAAATTTGTTTTAACATATCATTCCCAATATTATTAAAATTTTCAATAATATCTTTATCAACGCCATATTTTTCTATATCAACACCATCTTTGTACGATAGAATCAAGTCTTTGCAAAATAACAATAAGCTTTCTGTTTTTATTTTTGATAAGTTTAAAATCATAGGTAATTGTAACAAAATTTCTCTAAATTAACTTATATCTCATTAAGTTTAAGTCACTTTGAGGTAAAATAATCGTAATTTAATAAATAATTAAGAAAAAAAGGAATTTATTGGAACCTATTGGTATATTAAAAGATGGTCAAGTCTATGACCTTCAAACTGCTCTGGCTTTAAATATCCAAGGAGAAGAGATTAAAGCTGATGATTCAAAAGAATCTTTAGATATTTTAAGACACTCTTGTGCTCACATGATGGCTCAAGCTATCAAAGAACTTTACCCTGAAGCAAAATTCTTCGTTGGACCTGTTGTAAAAGAAGGTTTTTACTATGATTTCAAAGTAGAAAGTAAAATCTCAGATGAAGATTTACCGACTATTGAAAAGAAAATGAAAGAAATCGCAGATAGAAAACTTCCTATTACTAGACATGAAACTACAAAAGAAGAGTTTTATGAAAAATTCAAAAATGATGAATTAAAACAAGCTGTTCTTAAAAATATCAAAGATGATACTTTAACTATATATAAACAAGGTGATTTTGAAGACTTATGTAGAGGTCCTCACTTACCAAATACTAGAATGATTAGATCTTTCAAATTAACAAGAGTAGCTGGTGCTTATCTTGGTGGTGATGAAAAAAATGAAATGATTACTAGAATATATGGTATTGCATTTTTTGATAAACAAGCTTTATTTGACTACTCTAAAATGATTGAAGAAGCAAAAAAAAGAGACCACAGAAAACTTGGGACTGAATTAGAACTATTTACGTTTAGCGATGATGTAGGTGCTGGTCTTCCAATGTGGCTACCAAATGGTGCAAGACTTAGATCTAAATTAGAGCATATCTTATATAAAGCACATAGAATGAGAGGTTATGAACCTGTTCGTGGTCCTGAGATATTAAAAGCAGAAATGTGGAAAATATCTGGTCACTATGCTAACTATAAAGAAAATATGTATTTTACTACTATTGATGAACAAGAATATGGTATCAAACCTATGAACTGTGTTGGACATATTCAAATATTTAAAAACTCATTAGTATCATATAAAGACTTACCTAAAAAACTTTTTGAATATGGTGTTGTTCATAGACATGAAATGTCTGGAGCTATGCATGGATTATTTAGAGTAAGAGAGTTTACTCAAGATGATTCACATATTTTCTGTACACAAGATCAGATAAAAGAAGTTATTTTTGAAGTTTTAGAGTTTGTTGATGCATTATTAAAAATGTTTGATTTCAAATATGAGATTGAAGTTTCTACAAAACCTGAAAAAGCTATTGGTGATGATATTTTCTGGGAAAAAACAACTGCTGGTATTATGGATGCTTTAAATGAGAAAAATATCTCTTATGGTATTGATGAAGGTGGAGGAGCATTTTATGGTCCAAAAATCGACATTAAAATTCTTGATGCAATCGGTAGAAAATGGCAATGTGGAACAGTTCAAGTAGATATGAACTTACCTTCAAGATTTAATGCTGAATTTATCAATGACAAGGGTGAAAAAGAGCAACCTGTAATGATTCATAGAGCGATTCTTGGTTCTTTTGAGAGATTTATTGGTATTTTAACTGAACACTGTGCGGGTGAATTTCCATTTGCTATCGCACCTACTCAAGTAATTTTTGTTCCAATTGCTGATACTCATGTTGAGTATGCAAAACAGTTACAAAGAGAATTACAACAAAATGAAATGGATTCTAAAATCTTTGATATGAACGAAAGTTTAAACAAAAGAATTAGAATGGCG
Organism: bacterium; assembly: GCA_018816105.1. Classification (GTDB taxonomy): domain Bacteria; phylum Campylobacterota; class Campylobacteria; order Campylobacterales; family Arcobacteraceae; genus Aliarcobacter. The sequence goes on from JAHIWE010000036.1 coordinate 3,376, forward strand.
GAGAAACAAAGAGTTCCAATGATAGTTGTTATCGGTGATGAGGAAGTTGCTAATAAATCTGTGGCACTAAGAAACAGAAGAACAAGAGAACAATCAAATATGAGCAAAGATGAATTTATATCAATGCTAAATGAAATAATTAAAGGAAGCGAAATTTGAGTAAAGATAAAAGAAAAGACGATGTAATCATGAACGAAATGATTACAGCAAAAGAGGTTAGATGTACAAGTGATGAGGGAACTAATTATGGTATTATTAGTACTGCAGAAGCACTTAAAATTGCTGATGAGTTAGGTCTTGACTTAGTATTAATTGCTCCAGATGGAAAGCCTCCAGTTGCTAAAATTATGGATTATGGTAAATTCAGATACCAACAAGAAAAAAAGAAAAAAGAAGCTAAAAAAAATCAGAAAGTTATTGTTGTAAAAGAAATTAAACTTTCTGTTAAAATTGCTGAAAATGACGTTAGCTATAAAGTTAAACATGCAAGAGAATTCTTAGAAGAAGGGAATCATGTTAAGTTTAGAGTTTTTCTAAAAGGTAGAGAAATGGCTAATCCTCAAGCTGGTGTTGATGTTTTAAACAAAGTTTGGCCAATGATTGAAGATTTAGCTGTAATGGACAAAGAACCAAAACTAGAAGGAAGATACGTAAATATGATGGCTCTTCCTAAAAAAGACTAGGACTTATAAGCATAAAGAAGAGAACTTTCTCTTCTTTACTCCCTAAAAACTATTTTTCAACTTTATTTAAAGTTAAGTTAATCAAAATTTAAGTATAATCCAAAACTTTTTCATATAATTTATGAAAACGCAAATTTATAAGGAGGATTCTTCAATGCCAAAAATGAAAAGTGTTAGTGGCGCTTTAAAAAGATTTAAAGTGAAGAAAAACGGGTCAATTAAAAGAGGATCAGCTTTTAGAAGCCATATCTTAACTAAAATGACGCAAAAAAGAAAAAGAAATCTAAGAGGTCCTAAAACAGTTCACAAAACTGATGCTGGTAGGATTCTTGCAGCATTGTGTAAAGCGTAATTACTTAAATTTAAGTAATTTTTTGTCCCTCCATCAATGATGGAAAAGTTCAGCATTTGCTGACACCTTATTACAAAAATAATGGTAAAGAAAGGAAATATATATGCCTAGAGTTAAAACTGGTGTTGTTAGAAGAAGAAGACATAAGAAAGTATTAAAAGCTGCTAGAGGTTTCTTCAGTGGTAGAAGAAAACACTTTAGAAAAGCTAAAGAACAATTAGAAAGATCTTTAGTTTATGCTTTCAGAGATAGAAGACAGAAAAAAAGAGACATAAGAAAATTATGGATCATAAGAATCAATGCAGCTTGTAGATTAAATGATATTAACTACTCAAGATTCATGAACGGATTAAAATTATCTGCAATTGAATTAGATAGAAAAATCTTAGCTGATATGGCTATGAATGATTCTGCTGCATTTGCATCATTAGTAGTAACTGCTAAAGCTGCACTAAAATAAATTTGCATAAACACTAAAAAAGGCTAGAAGCAAATGCTTCTAGCCTTTTTTTATGCCTTAGAATTGAACTTAAGCTCCTAAAGGCTCATTAACTTCAATTTTACATTTCTCATCTTCACAAGTTATATTTGCATCAAAATATAAAATATCAGAAATATCAATATTATCTTTTTTCAATTTACTCCAAGCTTCGATAGATCTAGCACCAGCAGAACAATTAAATACTATCGTTTTTCCTTTTGGAAGTTTTTCAAATAGTTCTTTTGCAGTTAATTTATCAGCTTCAATATTTATTGAACCTTTGATATGACCTTTTTTAAAATCTTTTGCACTTAAAACATTTACAATTTGAATATACTCAGGAACTTTATCTTCAAGAATTTGTGCTTTTAGCCATTCTCCATCAATACTTCCTTCATCTTCTCCTAATTTAGCACCATTAGGTGTAAACTCTTTTTTCACTTTTACTTCAGATTTTACTTTTGCATTTGCATTGGCAGTTGTACCTAATCCAGCCTCTTTCCAAGCAGGAACTCCAGCTGCATAAACAGCAACATTTTTATAACCTATACTATATAATTTATTTGCAACAATATTTGATTTTTCACAAGTATATCCTGCACAAAATGTAACTATTTTTTCATTTTTATCAATAGGAAGTCTTCCAATTAATTTATCTAAATTAGTATCAGGAATAGATAAACTTCCAGGAATTGTTTCTTGAAAATACTTAATCTGAGGTCTTGTATCTACAAGTAAAGCACTATTATTTTCTTGATATACTTTTACTACATTTGTACCAATTTCAAGATAACTTTTTTTAGCCCAATCAGGTTCACCTGCTGAATAAACTTTTACATTTTTATGTCCATTTTTTTTCAATAGCTGAGCAACAATTGGACTTTTTTCACAATTATAACCTGCACAAAAAACAATTATTTCTTTATCTTTTGCTAAGTTTATTATTTGGTTATAATCATTTTCAAAGTTTGAATCTGTAATATTTAAACTAGAAGGAATTGTTCCTTTTTCATATTTTAAAGCAGGTCTAGCATCTATTAAAATTGCTTGTGCACCACCTCTAAATCCAATACCTACTTTCTTTTGTACGTAATCAAATTCTACTTGTTCTAAATTATGTTTTTTTATTAATTCAGCAATCTCAGGTGTGACATTATTTTCTTGAGCATAAGATTGACTTATTGTTAATAATGTAGCAAGTGCAAAACTACTTAGTATTTTTTTCATGATTATTTCCTTTTAAATAGTTTGTATATTCCTCTTGGTATCAAAAATATTACATACACAACAGTAGCAAAAACTAATGGATGAAAGATTCCCAATCCGTAAGCTGCTGAATTGGGGAAATTTTGCAAGTGTTGAATTGGATATTCTAAAAACTCTTTGTAATGAAAACCAATAGTTAAAACCAAGGTAATCACTAAAAAGATAATCAATTCCTTCTTCAAAATAATTTCCTAAGCTTTTCCACTTAACATACCATATTGAGTCATTGGTTTTAACAGATAAACTTTTAATAACCACCAAAGATATCTCTCTTGTGTAGGATCTAGTGGGAATGAAGGTGTTGGTTTTGCTGTCCAGTCAAATTCAGCTAACATAACTTTCCCAATATCCGTGATTAATGGACAAACAGTATATCCAGCATATTTAGCTGTCGGTTCTTTCCCTTCCATTACAGAAACTAAGTTATCAACTAAAACTTTATATTGTTTTCTAACACTTCCACCTGTTTTTCCCATAGGAACAGCAGCAATATCACCTAAAGAAAAAATGTTTTTATATTTTACATGTTGGAGTGTTTCTTTATTTACAGGAACCCAACCTTTTGCTGAACCAATTGCAGATTTTCCAATCTCATCTGGAGCTTTTTGAGGAGGTGTAATATGTAAAAAATCAAAAGGCACTTCAACATTTAAATGTTTTGTAACCATTTCATATTCTTCTAAATCTTTATCATAAGCACCTTTTTCTTGCCAATGTTTATCAAATATTGCAGTTTTTTTAGCTATATCAACACCAACTAAATTATGGTTGAAATTCCACTTCATATCTCTTGCAATAAATTGTTTTTCAATTGCATCAGCGTACTCTTTAACACCAAAAAGTTTTCCACCATCTGGATAAAAAGTTAATTCAGCATTTTCTCTTGCTCCAGCTTCTACTAATCTTGCATTTGTAAGATACATTACTTTTTTTGGAGCTCCCCCACATTTAATTGCAGTTGCAGGATCTGTAAATATACCTTTTACTTTTTGTCCACTTTTAGCTTTTTGAATAAACTTTTGCATTTGATCCCACATCGCAACTGCTGAATCTATATTGTAAACAGATGTTACTCCTGAATCACCAAAAGTTTTAAGTATCTTAGAAGCATCTCCTGCTGTGTAAGCATCTCCTATTTCTTCTAATCCTTTAATAGATCCATAATCTAAAGTAATTCCAGCAGCAACAACTAAAAAATCATAGGTAAGTGTTTCCCCTGATTCTAAAGCTACACTATTAGATTCAGGATTAAAATCAATCGCTTTATCTTTAATAATGGTAACACCCTTAGGAACATACTCACTAGTATTATAATCAATATCAGCTTTTGTATAAATACCTGATGCGATTAGTGTAGTTCCTGGCTGATATGATACTGATTTTGGATTTGGCTCAATGATAGTTATATCAGGATTTGATAATGTATTTGCAAGTCTAGCTGCTGTTGAGATTCCAGCTAATCCACCACCAATAATAAGAATCTTACCTGTAGCTTCGCTTGCTTTTAATTCAGTATTAGCTTGAGATTCAGTTCCTCCCATTAAATAAGCAGCACTGCCAAGTCCTGCTAGTTTAAAGGCTTCCCTTCTTGAAAGTCCAGATTTTTTTATTTCTGAATCAACTAGTTCTAATGCTTTGTCTAATTCATTTTTTGCCATTTTGCTTCCTTTATTTATTATAATAAGTATAGCTTAAGGATAGCAAAAAAGAGATAATAACACACTTATATTTTAAGAGTATTCAATTATCATAATTATAATTTTTTCTTATATATTCAAGCGCATTTAAATAGTCATTTTTATTATTAATATTTATAAATTCATCGTTATTTTGGAATTCTATAACTTTAAATTTATTATTTTTTATTAAGTAGCCGATTTTATGTATGTCATTTTCTATCATATTTTTAATAGTTGAACTTATATTAGACGAAAATACTCCACATAAATTATGTATTTTTTCTGTTTGTGCTACACAAATATCAACATCTTTTGATTCATCAATTAATTTTGAAATTGATTCTATAGAAACAAGTGGGGTATCAACAGTTATTATAAATACCTTTTGATTTTTCAATTTATCAAAAATAGTATTAAGTGCTAGAATTGGAGAAAATATATCTTTATTTTCATCTAAAATAAGTTCATTAGCACTTATAAAATCAAATTTATCTGTTTTTGAAGAGAGGTAAATATTTTTAAAATAAGGTTTTAATCTATCAAATTGATATTGAGTTAAAGAGTTAGAAAAAGAAAAAGGAAGAAGAGACTTATCTTCTCCCATTCTTGAGCTTTTACCTCCACATAAAATCACACAAGTAATTTCAAAGAATGGAGGATTTAACATATTATAAACTTCGAGGATCTGTAATATATCCAGAAATAGCAGATGCTGCTGCTACTGCACTATTTGCTAAATAAATTTTTGAGCTTCTTGAACCCATTCTTCCAATAAAGTTTCTATTTGTTGTAGAAATACAAACTTCACCATCACCAAGAATTCCCATATATCCACCTAAACAGGCCCCACAAGTTGGATTAGATACAACAGCTCCTGCATCAACAAGAATATCAATATATCCAGCTTTTTGTGCATCTCTTAGGATTTTTTGAGTTCCTGGAGTTACAATAAGTCTTACATGACGTGCAACTTTTTTACCTTCTAAAATTTCAGCTGCAACTTTAAAATCTGATAATCTACCATTTGTACAGCTTCCAATAAATACTTGATCAACTCTAATGTCATCTACAACAGCTTGATTTACAGAATGACCATTTGATGGTAAAAATGGATATGCAATTACAGGATCTAAAGATGCTACATCAATTTCAATAACTTGACAATATTTTGCATCATCATCAGAATAATGAATTTTTGGTTCTGCTCTTAATCCACCATTTAATTCAGCTGTTTTATCTAAGAACTCTTTTGTAACATCATCATATGCAACAATACCATTTTTAGCACCTGCTTCAATTGCCATATTACATAAAGAGAATCTATCATCCATACTTAAGTATTGAATTGTGTCACCAGTAAACTCTAAAGCTTTATATAAAGCTCCATCAACACCTAAAATTCTAATGATTTCTAAGATTAAATCTTTACCAGTTACATAATGACCTGGCTTACCTTTAAATATAACTTTGATTGATTCAGGAACTTTAAACCAGTTACCACCTGTAATCATTCCAAAAGAGATATCTGTACTTCCCATACCTGTAGAAAATGCTCCAAGAGCACCATGTGTACATGTGTGTGAATCTGCACCAATAATTACATCACCTGGCAATACTAAACCTTTTTCAGGTAAAAGTGCATGTTCAATTCCCATATCTTTTTCATCAAAGAAATATTTTAAATCATGTTTCATTGCAAAATCTCTTGAGATCTTTGCTTGATTTGCTGATGCTATATCTTTTGCTGGAATAAAGTGATCAAGTACAATAGCAAATCCTTCAGGATTCATTAATTTTTCAAAACCACCATCTTCAAATGCTTTAATAGAAATTGGTGTAGTAATATCATTTCCAATTACCATATCAATTGAACTTCTAACTATCTCTCCAGCATATACTTCTTTACCAACATGCTCACTAAAAATTTTTTCTGTTATTGTTTGACCCATTTCAATTCTTCCTGTAATTTTCTAAAATTTCTTGGATTATAGCTAAATTTATTTTAAGCTACAAAATTCAAGATTTAATCTGTTTTTTCTTTTTATCTTCTCTCATTTGTACTATTTGTTTATAAATTATCAAGGCAACTGCTATATTTATAATCACATCTGCAATATTAAATATTGCAAATTTAAAACCATAATGCCAATAAAAATAATCAACAACTCCACCATAAGTGAATCTATCTAAAATATTCGATAATCCACCTGCATACAATAGTGCTATTGGTAAATAATACTCTTCAAAAACATCTTTGTTTTTTAAAAGATATATTGTTCCTATTAATATTAATAAAAGTTGTATATATTTTAAATTGTGCTCTAAAAATGAAAACATAGAAAAAGCCACACCATAATTATATGCTAGTTTTAATGACATATAAGGTCCATCTACATCCCAAGCTAGATTTGCAAATCCATATTTAACAACTTGGTCTATTATAAAAATAGCAATAAATAAAGTTATTGCTATTATTAGTTTTTTTTTCATAATGCCTTTTTGAAAAAGGCAATTAAAGAGTCCATACCCTCTTCAACATCTTTTTTCTTTTTACCCTCTAGAAGTAATCTAATTTTATTTTCAGTTCCTGAATATCTAATTAAATCTCTCATTCCTTTTTCTCTAATAGGTTTTAAAATCGCTTCTAAACCTTCTAGTTTAGCTAATGGGATTTTTTCTGTAACTTTCATATTATGTAAAATTTGAGGATATAACTCAAATGGATTTAAAACTTCACTTGCTTTCTTCCCTGATTTTAAAACCAGTGCCAAAACTTGTAATGCAGATGCTAATCCATCTCCTGTTTTTGCAACATCAGAGAAAATAATATGTCCGCTTTGCTCTCCACCGAAATTAATACCTTTTTCTTTCATCACTTCAAGAACATATTTATCACCAACATCAGATCTAAATAATTCAATTTTCTCTTTTGCTAAATAATCTTCTAATGCTTTATTTGACATAACAGTTGCTACACAACCTTTACCTTCAAGTAATTTCTCATCATTTAGATATTTACATAAAGCACCTATTAATTTATCACCATCAACAATTTCACCTTGGTCATCAACAACTACCAATCTATCAGCATCACCATCAAGTGCTAAACCAATATCTGCTCTATACTCTTTTACAAGCTTTGCCGTTGCTTCTGGATGCATTGCTCCACAATTTTCATTAATATTAAATCCATTTGGTTTATTATTAATTACAATTACATCAGCACCAAGCTCTTCTAAAATTGTAGGTCCAACTTTATAAGCTGCACCATTTGCACAATCAAGAACTATTCTTAATCCATGTAATGTTAAATCTTTTGGAAATGAACTTTTTATTGAAACAATATATCTTCCAATAACATCATCAATTCTTTTTGAAGCTCCGATATTTCTACCTGTTACTTGCTCACCAATCATTAAATCATTGTCATTAAATATTTTCTCAATCTCTTTTTCACAAGATACACTTAACTTATTTCCATGATTATCAAAAAATTTAATACCATTATCTTCATAAGGATTATGAGAGGCAGAAATCATAATTCCTGCATCACATCTCATTGATTCTGTTAAATATGCGATTGCGGGTGTTGGCATTGGACCAATTTGAATAACATCATAACCTACAGCTGTTAATCCACTCACAAGTGCATTTTCAATCATATAACCACTTCTTCTAGTGTCTTTCCCTACAAGAATCTTCTTTGTAGTTGAATGTTTTCTAAAATAAATCCCTGCAGCCTTAGCTAATTTTAGTACAGTCATTGCATCTAAAAAATCACCAGCTTTCCCTCTAACTCCATCAGTTCCGAATAGTTTCATTAAATCTTCCTAAAATTAAACTTTGTTTAAGATACTTTAGGTAATATTCTACCCTTAAAATTTTTACAAAGAGGTTAAAAAAAATAGCAAATCACAAATCTTCTGAGAAAAGAGCTAGACAGACTAGAGTTAAAACAGAAAGAAACAGATTTTATAAAACTAGAATCAAGAATGTTACAAAAAATGTATTAGCAGCAATCGAAACAGCTGATAAAGAAAAAGCAATTGAAACTATGAAAACTGCAAACAAATATTTACACCATTGTGTATCTAAAGGTATTCTTAAAAAAGAAACTGCAGCAAGAAAAGTAGGAAGATTACAATTAAAAGTTAACGCTATATAATTTTGAATTTAAAATAATATATATATGTTAAAAAACAGACTACAACCATTTATTAATAGACACGAAGAAATCAATAATTTATTGATGGCTCCGGATATTACTGATGATATTAAAAGAATGACTGATCTTTCAAAAGAACAGTCAAATATGCAACCTATTGTTACTAAAGCTAGAGAGTATATTAAGTTAATGAATGACATTGACGAAAATAAATCTATTCTTGATGATCCAGAACTTGGTGATTTAGCAAAAGAAGAACTTAAAGAATTAGAAACAAGAAAACCTAAACTTGAAGAAGAAATTAAATTTTTGATGATTCCAAAAGATCCTAATGATGATAAAAATATTTATCTTGAGTTAAGAGCAGGTACAGGTGGCGATGAAGCTGCTATCTTTGTTGGTGACCTATTTAGAGGTTATTTAAGATATGCAGAAAACAATGATTGGAAAGTTGAAATCATGAGCTCGAGTGAGAGTGAATCTGGTGGGTATAAAGAAATTGTAATTCTAGTAAAAGGTGATCACGTATATTCGAAATTAAAGTTCGAAGGTGGTACACATAGAGTTCAAAGAGTTCCTGCAACAGAATCACAAGGTAGAGTTCATACATCAGCAATAACTGTAGCAGTTATGCCTGAAGTTGATGATGTAGAAGTTGAAATTGATCCAAATGATTTAAAAATTGATGTTATGAGAGCCAGTGGAAATGGTGGTCAATCTGTAAATACTACAGACTCGGCTGTTAGAATCACTCATATTCCATCTGGAATTGTGGTAACCAACCAAGATCAAAAGTCTCAACATAAAAACAAAGATAGAGCTATGAAAGTTTTAAAAGCTAAACTTTGTGATATTGAGACTCAAAAGAAAATGGAATCAGAAGGTGCTACAAGAAAAGAGCAAGTTGGTACTGGTGATAGAAGTGGAAGAATTAGAACTTATAATTATCCACAAAATAGAATCAGTGATCATAGAATAACCTTGACTTTATATAGACTTGATTACATCATGAATGATGGTCTATTTGATGAAGTAATTGATCCTCTTATTGCTGATCATCAATCTAGACTCATCGAAGCTAATGGATTATAATCCATTAGCTTTTTTTTAATTTAATATGATAGAACTAAATACTACTTATACACACTACAAAAATAAAGAATCTTACACAACAATAAACTTTTGTAAAATCCAAGAAGATAATCTTTGGGTAAAAGCTGTAATCTATAAACCAAATGATTGCGAAGAACTATTTGTTAGATCTTGCAAAGAGTTTGAAGATAAATTTTCAAAAGTAAATAACTAATACTAAATTATTACTCTTATTTTTAGAGTAACCAAAATGTAACCAGAAATCATTAAACTTTCGACATAAAAAAATTTATGGAGAAAAATATGACATTCAAAAAAACTTCTATGGCTTTAATCGCAAGTGCTTTATTAGCAACAACTCTAACAGCTAGAGATCAAATCAAAATTGTTGGTTCTTCAACTGTTTACCCTTTTTCATCTTCAGTAGCTGAAGAGTTTGGTGCAACTACAAAATTTCCAACTCCAGTTGTTGAATCAACAGGTACTGGTGGTGGTATGAAATTATTTTGTGCAGGTGTTGATTTAAATACTCCTGATATTACAAATGCTTCAAGAAGAATGAAAGACAAAGAGTTTAAACTTTGTGAAGAAAATGGTGTAACTGATATTACTGAAGCAATCATTGGTTTTGATGGTATTGCAGTTGCTCAATCTGCAAGTGTAAAAGGTTTCAATGTAACTAAAGCTCAATTAGCATTAGCAGTAGCAGCTGAAGTTCCATCAGCTGATGGAAAATCATTAGTTGCAAATCCTTATAAAAAATGGTCAGATATTGATGCATCTTTACCTTCAAGAGAAATTATTGTTTATGGACCACCAAAATCTTCTGGAACTAGAGATTCATTTGAAGAGTTAGTATTACAACACGTTTTTGAAAAAATGGATGTTTATACAAACCTTTACAAAGCTGATGAAAAAGCAAACAAAAAATATAAAGCTTACTCAGTTATTAGAACAGATGGTGTTTATGTTGAATCAGGTGAAAATGATAATTTAATCGTTCAAAAATTAACAAAAAATGAAGCAGCTATTGGTATTTTTGGTTACTCATTTTTAGAAGAAAACAAAGATAAAGTTGTTGGATTAAGTATTGATAACACAATGCCTACAGTTGAAACAATCTCTTCAGCTAAATATCCAGTTGCTAGATCTATGTATTTTTATATCAAAAATGCACATGCTAAAGAAGTACCAGCATTAAAAGATTATACAAACTTATTTATGTCTGAAAAAATGATTGGATCAGATGGAATTTTAACAGAATTAGGTCTTGTTACATTACCTGAAGATGTAAGAAGTGCTGCTAGAACAAGAGTTATGAATAACGAAAAATTAACTTTAGAAGCTTTAAAACACTAAAAATAAAAAGAAGAGATTAAAATCTCTTCTTTATTCTATATTAGAAAATCAAACACAAAATTTTATTACTAAGTTTTTATCTGTTTACGCGAACGAAGAGATAAGAGCTTAGTAATGAAATTTTACAAATAGGGAAATAATGCCAAATTGGAATGAAATAATTGAAAAATTAGACTATGCTTTTCAACCTATTGTATATTCGCATACAGGTAAAATTTATGCTGTTGAAGCACTAATTCGTGGAGTTAGAGATATTGATGGACTTAATTGTATAGATGATTTATTTAACAAAGCTTTTAATGATGATTATTTATATGAATTGGATTTAAAGTTAAGAGAAAAAGCTATAAGCAAATTCTCAAATATTGAAATTGATAATCTTAAACTATTTTATAATCTTGATAATAGAATTATTTATAATAAAAAATATTCTCAAGGAAATACAGCAAAAATATTAAAAAAATTTAATCTTCATAAAAATAGAATCTGTTTTGAACTTAGTGAAAAAGGTACATCTATAGAACAGAATGCATTATCTACTATGATTCAAAAATATAAGGAAAGCGGTTATTCAATAGCAATTGATGATTTTGGAATTGGCGTTTCTGGATTAAAACTTTTATACTTTAGTGAAGCAAATGTGATAAAACTTGATAGATTCTTTATTACAAATATAGACCAAGATTCAAAGAAAAAATTATTTTGTTCTTCAATAATAGAAATGGCTCATATTATGGGAATGCAGGTAATTGCTGAAGGTATTGAAACAATAAAAGAGTTTTATACTTGTAAAGATATTGGAGCTGATTTCATTCAAGGGTATTTAATTCAACATCCAACACAGAATATTAATGAGATAAAAAATATTTATCATAATATGGTTGATATTATAAATGAAGACAAAAGAGCAAATGGAAATGCCTCAATTGATGATGAATTTATTGAGCCAATTACTGCATTAAAAGTTGATACTTCTTTATATAATTTATTTGTTCATTTTAAAGATGATACAAGAAATAATTTTGTTCCAATAGTTGATGAGTATGATAACTTTTTAGGAATTATATATGAAAGTGATATAAAAAAAATTTCATATTCTCAATATGGATTAGCACTTGCTCAAAATAAAACATATTCATCATCATTAATTAAATATATTAAACCAACACTAAGTGTAGAAGTTTCTTGGGGAATTGATAAAATATTAGAAATGTATAATTTAAAATCTAAGAATGCTTTGGGTATTTTTATTACACAATCTGACAAATACAAAGGTTTTATAAATCTAAATTCTCTATTAACTTTATCATACAAAAGAAATATTGAAATTGCAACAAATCAAAATCCATTAACAAAACTACCTGGCAATAATCAAATAGAAAAATTCATAGAAAAAACTTTTAAGAAAAGCCAAAAAAATATTACCCATATTATATATTTTGATTTTAATGATTTTAAACCTTTTAATGATATCTATGGTTTCAGACAAGGTGATCGTGCTATTTTAATTTTCTCAGAACTTCTACAAAAACGATATCCAAGGGATGCTTTTATTGCTCATATTGGAGGGGATGATTTTTTTGTGGGATTAAGAAATCACGAATTTAATGAAGTTTTTAATCTAAGTCTTGAAGTACAAAATGAATTTAAAAGTACAGCTGAAAATATTTATTCAAAAAAAGATAAGGAAAATGGTTTTATTACTTCAAAAGATAGATTTAATATGCAAAGAAAATTTAACTTATTAACAGTATCCTCAGCTATCATTGAAATAAACGCCAAATCAGATATATCCAATTTTGACAATACTTTGAACCTATTAAAAAAAGCATCAAAAAACTCAACAAAACCTATATCTAGGGTTCTTTAATAAGTGTAACCATTCTGTAATCAACTTTATTTAAAATATGTTTAAATTTAATACAAAGGCAAAGGTATTGAGCACTTTCGAATCAAGAAAAAAGCAAAGAGAACTTAATGAAAAACTAATCAAATTCGCTTTAATTAGTGCTGCAACAATCTCAATTTTAACTACATTTGGAATTTTATTTTCTATTCTTTTTGAGGCTATTGAGTTTTTCAAATTAAGAAGTTTTTGGTATTTTATAACAGGAACTGTATGGTCACCAGGGGTTATTGGTAGTCAATTTGGTGCATTACCAATTTTTGCTGGTACATTTATAATAACTATTATAGCTTTGAGTGTTGCTATTCCTATTGGACTTGGAAGCGCAATTTATATGAGTGAATATGCAAGTCCTAAATTAAGAGATTATTTAAAACCATTATTAGAAATATTAGCTGGAATTCCTACTGTTGTTTATGGATTCTTTGCAGCAATTACAGTGGCTCCATTAGTTGTAAAGGTTGCTGAATTTGTAGGACTAGAAGCTACATTTAATTCAGCACTAGCATCTGGAGTTGTAATGGGAATTATGATTATCCCTGTTATTTCATCACTTTCAGATGATGTAATAAGAGCTGTTCCAGATAGTCAAAGAAAAGCTGCTTTTGGTCTTGGTATGACACATGGAGAAACTATAAAAAATATCGTTTTACCATCAGCAATGCCAGGAATCATTTCAGCTTCACTTCTTGGTCTTTCAAAAGCTTTGGGAGAAACAATGATTGTTGTTATGGCAGCAGGGCTTCGTCCAAATCTATCTTGGAATCCACTTGAAGATATGACTACCGTAACTGTAACTATTGTAAATTCACTTGTTGGAGATTTTGAGTTTAATTCACCTGAAACGTTAAGTGCATTTGCATTAGGACTTATTCTATTTATTGTTACATTAATTTTAAATATGATTTCATTGTCATTAATTAGAAAATTCAAAGAAAAATATAAAGTGAACACATTATGATAAAAAGAAAAAAGAAAAATAAACAAGCACATAATCCATTTTACGATCCAACATTAAAAGCTAGACATAACAGTGCTAGAAGATTTAAAAAGTTTACATTAACTTCACTAATTTTTTCAATAGCATTTTTAGCATTTTTCCTATTTGATATAGTTGGAAAAGGACTACCAGCTTTTAGTGCAGCTTATGTAAAAGTTGATGTTACGTATAATGAAAAAACAATTGAGGATAGTAGATTAGCAATTGAAAGAAAATATAGAAATGTTGTTTCAAGAGCTTGGTTAAGAGATATTCCAAATCAAGTTAGAGCAAATCCAGAACTTATGAACACAACAGAACATACTTGGGCATTAGCTGATGATCAAGTTGACCAGTATTTAAAAGGTCACCATCATAAATTAAAAGATAAAAATATAGCTTTAGTTGATGAATTATATGCTCAAGGTTTAATTGAAAAAAGATTTAATACTGTATTTTTTACAAATGGTGATTCAAAAATTCCTGAATATGCAGGTCTTTATTCAGCAATGGTCGGTTCAGTTTTAACTTTGATTATTACAATGGCTGTAGCTTTTCCTATTGGAGTTATGACAGCTATTTACCTTGAAGAGTTTGCAAATGATAATAAATTTACTAGATTCATCGAAATTAATATTAATAACCTTGCAGCTATTCCTTCTATTTTATTTGGTCTTTTGGGTCTTGCAATATTTATTAATCTATTTGGAATGCCAAGATCATCTCCATTAGTTGGTGGTTTAACACTTGCACTTATGACTCTACCTATTATAATAGTTAGTTCACGAGCTGCATTAAGAGCAGTTCCTGATAGTATAAGACAAGCAGGATATGGATTAGGACTTAATAAAATTCAAGTGACACGTGACCATGTTTTACCACTTGCATTTCCTGGTGTATTAACAGGATCTATTATTGGTTTGGCACAAGCAATGGGAGAAACAGCTCCATTAATTATTATAGGAATGATTGCATTTATCCCTGATGCTCCAACCATGGTTACTCAAGCAGCAACTGTTATGCCTGCTCAATTATTTACATGGGCTGGAATGCCAGAAGGTACATATATAGAAAAAACAGCAGCTGGTATTATGGTATTATTAACAATATTAATTTCACTAAATACAATGGCAATATATTTACGAAAAAAATTCGAAGTTAAATGGTAAGAAGGAAAAATTAAAATGATAAAAAATGACAATAAAACAAAAATTGAGGTAAGAAACTTAAATTTATTTTATGGGGCTAATCAAGCACTTTTCGATATTACAGCTAATTTATATGAAAATAAAATTACCGCGTTAATTGGACCTTCTGGATGTGGAAAATCTACATTTCTAAGATGCGTAAATAGAATGAATGATTTAATACCAATTGTAAAAATTGATGGTTCAATAATTATTGATAATAAAAATATCTATGATAAAGACGTTGATGAAGTAAGCGTTAGAAAAAAAATAGGTATGGTATTCCAACAACCAAATCCTTTTCCAAAATCAATCTATGATAATGTTGCATATGCTCCATTAAAACATGGAATTGTAAAAAAAGGAAAAGAGTGTGAGGAACTGGTTGAAACGTCACTTATTAAATCTGGACTTTGGAATGAAGTTAAAGATAAATTAAACCAACCTGGAACTTCACTTAGTGGAGGGCAACAGCAAAGACTTTGTATTGCAAGAACTATTGCTATTAAACCAGATGTTATATTAATGGATGAGCCAACAAGTGCACTAGATCCAATTTCAACTGAAAAAATTGAAGCGTTAATGCTTGAATTAAAAGAAGATTATACAATTATAACTGTTACTCATAATATGCAACAAGCTGCACGTGTTGCTGATTACACAGCTTTTTTCCACTTAGGAAAACTAATAGAATATGATGAAACAGAAACTATTTTTGTTAATCCATATAATAAAAAAACAGAAGATTATATTACAGGGAGATTTGGATAATGTTAAAACCGTATGAGCAAAAATTAGGAAATATAAAAGAAGAAATATTAAGAATTGGGACAGATGTTGTTGAATCATTAGAATTATGCCTAAAAGCATTAAAAGACAAAAATATTAATGATTTAAAAGATATAGAAATAACAGAAAAAAAACTACAAATTAAATCAAATGAAATTGATAATTTAATAGTAACAACATTAGCTTTATATTCACCAGAAGCAAAAGATTTAAGACAACTTGTATCATTTTTAAAAATTACAAATGAACTTGTAAGAACAGGTTCAAATGCAAAAGATTTTGCAAAAAAATTTAAAAAATCTTATAGTGAAGATTTGAATACAAGTATTATATTAGAGTATGCAGTACCATTATTAAAATCAGCTCTTTTATCTTTACAAACTTCTATTTCTATTATCGATGAAACAGACAGTAAACATATTGAAGAGAAATATCATAGAGTTGTAGTTGAAGAGAGCAAAACTGATGATTTATATTTAATGATTGAAAAAAATATATTAAAATTAATCTCAAAGAATCTTGATTTATCAAAAGAGTATTTTGATATATTAAGTGCTCTAAGAAGATTAGAAAAAATAGCAGATAGAGCTGTATCTATCGCTAATTTACTTCAGTTTGCTCAAGTTGGAGGAGATATAGTACAATCATAGTTTTTATGATATACTTTTCCAATGAAAAAAGCTATTAATAAAATTAAAAACTACTTTAGTACAAACTTCGAGGTTCTAGCTGCAACAATTATTTTTATAGGGATACTTGTTGCTGGCATAGATTTTTATAAAGCAATTATCCTTATGCTAGAATTTATTGTAATTATGGAAGTTGTAAAGATGATCTCTGACTTTATAAAAAGAGAGACTTTAAGACTAAGATATGTAATCGATATTTTCATTATTTTCTTAATTCGTGACGTAATTATTCTAACAACAAACAAAAATAGAGACTATTTTGATATCACATTTTTATTATTTGTAATATTTGTCTTTTTTATGTTTAGGATTCTTGCAATTAAATTTTCACCAGGTATTATCAAAATCTCAAAAGATACAGTAATTGAGTATGACGATGATAGGCCAAATAAAACAGTACATACAACAAAAGAGTCTAATTCAAATGAATAAATTAATTTTAATAGTTGAAGACGAAGAGGATATTTTAGAACTTCTTGAATATACTCTTCAAAAAGAGGGTTATGAAACAATAGGTTTTTTAACTATTGATAA
Source organism: bacterium (assembly GCA_018816105.1). GTDB lineage: Bacteria > Campylobacterota > Campylobacteria > Campylobacterales > Arcobacteraceae > Aliarcobacter. The sequence goes on from JAHIWE010000036.1 coordinate 20,537, forward strand.
AAATGTAAGAAATATTTTAGATGAAGAGCATATTGATTTAATTTTAATGGATAGAAATCTTCCTGGGATTGAAGGCACAACATTTATTAAAGAAATTAAAAAACAAGGTTACTCAAATCCTGTGATTTACGTAAGTGCAAAAGATAATGATGATGATATTATTGAAGGCTTTGACTCTTATGCTGATGATTATATTACAAAGCCTTTTAATATCAAAGAATTATGTGCAAGAGTTAAAGCTGTTATGAAAAGAAGCTCAAAAGAGATTGATATTTTAAAAGTTAGAGATATTGTTTACAAGTCTTCAAATAAAAAGTTTTCTATTGATAATGTTGAAATAGATTTAACCCACCTTGAACATGATTTATTATTAGAATTTATTAAAAACAAAGATATTTTAATGACGCGAGAGCATCTATTAAATAGTGTTTGGCAAGACTCATTTGATAAAAAAATAAAAACTGTAAATGTTGCTATTAAAAGATTAAAAGCTAAAATTGATGCTGATGGAACAAAAGATTATATAAAATCTATTAGAGGCGAAGGTTATATTTTTTGCTAAAAATTCACCAACTATTTTTACGAACTTATATAGCTATTTTTGCAGCAATTCTAATCACTCTAACTTTAGTTACATATTTTTGGGCAAAAAATCTTTATTTAAATCAAATTGAAAAAAACCTTATTCAAAATATTGATACCTTATCAATTGTTTTAGATGAAATGCAAAATATTCATAATATTACAAATATTGTAAAAAATCTACGTACTGAATTAAATCTAAGAATCACAATTATTAATGAAGATGGAAAAGTAATAGCAGAAAGCGATAAACTTGAATTGTCAGATATTAACAATCATTCAAATAGAGTAGAAATAATTCAAGCTAGAAATGTTGGTATGGGTAAGGATACTAGAGAATCTGAAACTTTAAAAAAAGAACTTCTATATATTGCAAAAAAAATCACTATTGAAAATCATATTTACTATATACGAATGGCTGATTATACAAATAAAATCACTGATAATTTTATGAAACTAACTTTTGATATATTTTTATTTATTACCTTCTTTTTAATTATTGCATTTTTAGCTACATATTTTATTAGTATAAGAATAAAAAAAGAAGCTGATAGTATTTTATATTTTTTAACACAACTTTCAAACAAGAAGCAATCTTTTCCTCTAAATTCAACTTATACCTATGAATTTTATAAAATTGCAAAACTATTAAACAAAGTTGCCATCAAACTTTCAAAAAAAGAGAGACAAAAAGCCAAACAAACTGCCAAGCTAAAACTAGCAAATAGACAAAAAGATGAGATAATATCGGCCTTATCCCATGAATTCAAAAACCCAATTGCAATTATTTCTGGATATAGTGAAACAATTTTAAATGATGAACAAATGCCTCAGGCTATGAAAAATAAATTCTTAAGAAAAATACAAACAAATGCAATTAAAATGTCTCATATAATAGATAAACTACGATTAACACTAAAACTAGAAGAAGGAAAACAAGAAATACTGCTACTTCCTTGTTCTATGAAAAAACTAATTGATAATTGTGTAAGTGATTTACATGATAAATATAAAAATAGAGAAATTATTGTTTTAGGTGAAGATATCACTTTAAATGTAGATGAAACATTAATCTCAATGGCGATTTCAAATCTAATTGAAAATGCTTTAAAGTACTCAGAAGATGAAGTTATTGTTAAAATCAACGAAAATTCTATTTGTATTATAGATAAGGGAATTGGAATTGAAATTAATGAGCTTGAAAATATAAATCAGAAATTTTATAGAGTATCAAACAATGGATGGAACAATTCCCTAGGGTTAGGGCTTTTTATTGTTCAATCTGTACTATCATTACATAATTTTAACCTCGAAATAAGTTCAGAATTTGAAAAAGGTTCTCAATTTTGTATAAAATATTAATTTATACTTAATTTAAGTAATTTTTAAGTATTACTACACTATTATTTCACCTCATTAAAAAAGCGGAGAAAATAAATGAAATTTACTCAAATGGCACATGCTAACGAAATCGAAAGAGATTGGATAGTAGTTGATGCAACTGATAAAGTATTCGGAAGAATTATTACAGAAGTTGCTACTATCTTAAGAGGGAAAAACAAACCTTGTTTTACACCAAATGTAGACTGTGGAGATTTTGTTGTTATTATAAATGCATCAAAAGCAAAATTTTCTGGTAAAAAATTAGAAAGTAAAAATTACTTTACACACTCAGGTTATTTTGGTAGTACAAAAACTCACAAAATGTCTGAAATGTTTGAAAAAAATCCAGAAAAATTATACAAACTGGCAACAAGAGGTATGCTTCCAAAGACTACTCTTGGTAAAGCTATGTTAAAAAAATTAAAAGTATACGCAGGTAGCGAACACCCTCATACTGCGCAAATTAAAGGATAATAGTAATGGCAAAAGTATATGCAACTGGAAGAAGAAAATCAGCAGTAGCTAAAGTATGGCTAGAAAATGGTAATGGTCAATTAACAGTTAATGGTCAATCTTTAGACGCATGGCTTGGTGGTCATGAATCTATCAAAAAAAGAGTAATGCAACCATTAAATGTTGCTAAACAAGAAACTTCTGTAAACATTGTAGTAAAAACTCTTGGTGGTGGATATTCTGCACAAGCTGACGCTGCAAGACACGGAATTTCAAGAGCACTAGTTGCTTTTGATGAGCAGTTTAGAGCAGTGTTAAAACCTTACGGTTTATTAACAAGAGATGCTAGATCTGTTGAAAGAAAAAAATACGGAAAGAAAAAAGCAAGAAAATCTTCTCAATTCTCAAAAAGATAATTGGTATTTTCGAAGAGTATATTTCTTACTGTTCTCAGAAAAAGGAGCGACTTTGTTGCTCCTTTTTTTATGCTTATTTATATAAAAAAACTATACAATACCATATGAAATTATTAACTTACTATTTATTACTTATTACCTACCTAAGTGCAAGTACCTTGAATCTATCAATGAGTTCAAGTCCTAGTCGATTAAATCCTATATTAGCAAATGATAGTGCGAGTAGTGAAATATCTGATTGGCTTTTTAATGGCTTATTTAAATATGATAAAAATGGAAATCCAACTGTTGATTTAGCACAATCATATGAATTTAAAGATCCAACAACACTAATAATAAAACTAAAAGAAAATGTACTTTGGCACGATGGTGTTAAGTTCTCTGCAAAAGATGTAATCTTTACATATGAAAAAATTATTGATCCAAAAGTATTTAACTCTATTAAATCAAATTTTCAACAAGTAAAAAGTGTAAAAGTAATTGATGATTACACAATTGAAGTGATATATTCACAAGCATATTTTAAAGCAATAGAAACTTGGATGGTTGGAATTCTTCCTTATCATCTTTTAAAAGATGAAGAAAATTTAATGACAAGCTCTTTTAATAAAAATCCAATAGGAACCGGTGCTTATAAATTAAAAGAGTTTAAAACTGCTCAAGATATAGAATTAATTGCAAATGAAAACTATTTTGAGGGAAAGCCTAAAATTGATAAAATCTTATATAAATTTCTTCCTGATCCGAATACTTCATTTTTATATTTAAAACAAAAAAAACTTGATATTGGAGGATTAACTCCAATTCAAATAGATAGACAAATTGATAATGATTTTAAAAACAAATTTACAATAATTCAAAAACCAAGTTTTGCATACTCATATTTAGGATTTAATCTAAAAAATGAAAAATTCAAAGATATTAGAATAAGACAAGCTTTATCATTAGCGATTGATAGACAAGAGATAGTGGATATTTTGTTTTTTGGATATGGAAAGATTTGTAATGGACCTTTTTTACCAGACTCATTTGCATATAATGAAGATGTAAAAACTATAAAACAAGATATAACAAAAGCAAAAGCTTTACTAAAAAAGGCTGGTTATGATGAAAACAATCCATTTACTTTTGAAATAGTTACAAATACGGGAAATGACACAAGAATAAACGCAGCACAAATATTACAATATCAGCTTGAAAAAGCTGGAGTTAAAATGAGTATCAAAGTAATGGAGTGGCAAGCCTTTTTAAATACGGTTGTTCATCCAAAAAAATTTGAAGCAGTACTTTTGGGATGGTCACTTGCTTTAATGCCTGATGCTTTTCCACTTTGGCATAGCTCAAGTTCAAAATTAGGTGGATTTAATCTTGTTGCTTATGAAAATGAAAAAGTTGATATACTAATAGAGCAAGGTAGTACTACAATTAATAGAGATGAATTAGGAAATATTTATAAAGAAATTTTTAAAATCATTGCTGATGATTTACCATATTTATTTTTATATATTCCAGATGCTATTACTGTGGTAAATAAAGATATAAAAAATATAGAACCTTCATTTGTAGGAATAATGCACAATCAAAAAGATTGGGTAATTGAAGAATAAGAAAAAAAGGAATTAATAAAATATGAAAAAAGAAAAAATAATACTTTTTGATTTAGATGGAACATTAATAGATTCAACTGATGCTATTGTTTCAACTTTTTATCACACATTTAAAGAATTAGAATTTAATTTTACAGGTAGTGATAAAAATATAAAAGATTTAATAGGTTATCCTTTAGATATTATGTATAAAGATTTAGGGATTGAAGATTCAAAAGTTTGGGATTTTGTTGATGCTTATAAAAACAGATATAGAGTTATCTCAAAAGAACAAACTACATTACTTGAAAATGCATATGAAGCTGTACTTTTAGCTTCACAACTAGGAAGAGTAAGCGTTGTAACTACAAAAACTAGAATGTATACAATGCCATTGTTAGAACATTTTAATATTGCACATTTTTTTGAAATTGTAACAGGTAGAGAAAATGTACAAAATCCAAAACCACACCCAGAACCTATTTTAATTACACTTGAACAAATGAATTATAATAAAGATTTGCACGATGTATGGATGATTGGTGATACTAAACTTGATTTAATTGCTGCACGTGAAGCAAATATAAGATCAATTGGTGTTTTATGTGGATATGGTGAAATAAATGAGATACAAGAATACACTCAATTTATTCAAAAAGATGCAATAAGTGCAATAAATTTCCTAAAAAATCTAAAAGATTAATTAAATTAATCAATTCTAACGCTCAAATACTAATTAAATATAGCTTAAATTTAATTTTTATATTATAAATACTATATTTAATTAAGATTTTATTCATATAATTATTTTAAGTTTAATTATTTTTTCCATATATCAAGAAACATCTATTTTATAGTACTTTCTTTGTATTTTTAATCTTTGTATTTTTTGTTATAGATAGTAAAAATAACTTTTAATTTTTATTTTACTGTAGCATTAAGTTACATATATTTCATTTTCTTTTAAATAAAAGTGCCTTATAAGTTAAGATTATCTATAATGTTGAAGACTAATTAAATTTTTTAAGTCAAATTTAATATTAATTAAGGAGCCACTATGTTAGAAATTAGATGGCATAGCCGTGCAGGTCAAGGTGCTGTTACAGGTGCTAAGGGTCTTGGGTCAATTGTTGCCGAATCTGGTAAACAAGTTCAAGCATTTGCATTCTATGGTTCAGCTAAAAGAGGTGCGTCGATGACAGCCTACAATAGAATAGATGATAAAGTAATTTTAAATCACGAAAAATATATGCAACCAGATTTTGTATTTATACTAGATCCAGGTTTAGCGTTAACTGATGATATTACTGCTAATGGTAAAGATACAACAAAATATATTATTACAACACACCTTAGCAAAGGGGATCTAATTGCATTAGTTCCTGAATTACAAGGTATTGAAGATAGAGTTTTTGTACTTGATTGTTTTCAAATTGCAAGAGATACAATAGGAAAAGCTATTCCAAATACTCCAATGCTTGGTGCATTTATGAAAGTAAGTGGAATGTTTGATTTAGAACATTTCAAAGAAAAAATGCATGGTGTATTAAAAAAATTACCACCAAATATTATTGATGCAAATATGGTTGCAATCCAACGTGCTTACGATGAAGTTCATTAAAGGATAAAAAATGAGTAAACCAATTAGTGAAATGGGATGGGATGAGTTAGTACCAGGTGCTGCTCTTTACACATTCGATGGAGATATAGATTATAATATTGCAGATATTCAACCAGAAGATAGAATGTATTCTGAAACTAGTTCGAAAAGTATGTCTGTAGGAGACTGGAGAGTTATTAAACCAGTTTGGAATTCTGAAACTTGTATTGACTGTCAAAATTGCTGGATATTCTGTCCAGATACATCAATTATTGCTAGAAATAAAGAGATGAAAGGTGTGGATTATGAACACTGTAAAGGTTGTGGTTTATGCGTAAGTGTTTGTCCTACAAACCCAAAATCATTATTAATGTTTAATGAATTTGAAACAGTAGAAAATGCACTTTCACAATGGCCTGAGAAAAAGAAGAAAGGTGAATAACAATGAATAAAAGAGTAATGGACTTAAAAAAAGTAGAAGTTTGGGATGGAAATATGGCAAACTCACAAGCTTTGAGACAAGCTGATGTAGATGTTATTGCTGCTTATCCTATTACACCTTCAACTGCAACTGTTGAAAACTATTGTATGTTCCATGCAAATGGTTATGTTGATGGTGAAGTAATTATGACAGAATCTGAGCATGCTGCAATGTCTGCATGTATTGGAGCTGGAGCTGCTGGTGGTAGAGTTGCAACTGCAACTTCTTCACAAGGTTTAGCACTTATGATTGAAACTTTATACCAAGCATCTGGAATGAGAATTCCTGTTGTTTTATGTCTTGTAAATAGAGCACTTGCAGCTCCACTAAATGTAAATGGTGACCACTCAGATTTATATTTAACAAGAGATTCTGGTTGGATTTCAATTGATGCATTTTCACCTCAAGAAGCTTATGATATGACATTAATGTCATTTAAAATTTCTGAGCATCCAGCTGTTAGATTACCTGTAATTTCTAACCAAGATGGATTTATGACATCACATACAGCTCAAAATGTTACTCCATTAGAAGATGATGTAGCTTGTAAATTTGTAGGTGATTACTTACAAGTAAATGCTTTATTAAACTTTGATAAACCAGTAACTCATGGTGTACAAACTGAACAAGATTGGCACTTTGAACATAAAGCTAAACAACATGCGGCATTAATGGGTTCTAAAAAAGTAATTTTAGAAACATTTGCGCAATTTAAAGAATTAACAGGGAGAGAATATAAACTTGTTGAAACTTATGGTGATGCAGATGCCAATATTGCAATCGTATGTTTAGGTTCAACTTTTGAAACAGCAATGCTTGCAATTGAACAATTAAAAGAAGAAGGTATTAATGCTTGTGTTGTTGCACCTAGAGTATTTAGACCATTCCCACTTGAAGAAATTGCGGAGGCTTTACAAGGTATGAAAGCTATTGCTTGTATGGATAGATCAGCTCCTGGTGGAACAGTTGGAACACTTTATAATGAAATATCTGGAGCATTAATTAACACGCCTGCACGTCCTATAATATCTAACTTAATTTATGGATTAGGTGGAAGAGATATGACTGTTGCTGGATTAAAAAATATTTTTAGAACATTAGATAAAGAGGCTCGTGAAGGTAAATTATCTGGAAAAATTCAAAGATTCATTGGAGTTAGAGGTCCAGAATTAAGCTTTTATGAGGCACAAGGAGTACAAAAATGAGTACACTAGTTAATACACAAAAAGAAATTAAAAATTTAAAATCATTCTCAACAGCAGCTGAAAGATTTGAAGGTTCGCACCTTTTATGTCCAGGTTGTGCTCACTCTATTATTGTAAGAGAAGTTTTAAATGCAACAAATGATAACTTAGTTGTTTCAGCATCTACTGGATGTTTAGAAGTTTGTACAGCTATTTATCCTCATACTTCATGGGATTGTTCTTGGATTCATATTGGATTTGAAAACTCTTCAACTGCAATGGCAGGTGTTGAAACTATGAATAAAGCATTAAGAAATAAAGGAAGAATATCTGAAGATACACCTGAACCAAAGTTTGTAACATTTGGTGGAGATGGTTCAACTTATGATATTGGATTCCAATGGATTTCTGGATGTTTTGAAAGAGGACATGACTTTATGTATGTTTGTTTAGACAATGAAGTTTATGCAAATACAGGAGGTCAAAGATCATCTTCGACACCAATTGGAGCTAGTACAACAACTGCACCAGCTGGAAGTCATTCTTATGGTGAGAAAAGACAGAAAAAAGATATCGTATCTATTATGGCAGCGCATGGTGCTCCTTATGTTGCACAAGTAGCTCCTAATAAATGGAAAGATATGGTTAAAAAAATCCAAAGAGGATTTGATACAAAAGGACCTGTATTTATCAATGCAATGTCAGCTTGTACAACTGAATGGAAATTTGCTCCAAATCAAACTATTGAAGTTTCTGATTTAGCAGTTGATTCATTAGTTTTCCCATTATATGAAATTATTGATGGAAGAGAATTAAACATCACGTATAGACCAAAAAACATCATTCCTGTTAGAGATTATTTAGGTGCACAACCAAGATTTAAACATTTATTTAAACCTGAATATGAATACTTAATTGATGAATGGCAACAAAGAATCGACAAAAGATGGGAATTCTTACAAAAAAGAGAAGAAATCCGAATGTAATTTCTTCTTTTGTTTGAAAAATAAAATCTTTTTTTAAAAGTTTTATTTTTCTTACATTTATATTACATTCTTTTTAAATACTATATATAAGTCTATTAAATTACCTCCTGTTTTTTATATATGACATAAAAATACTAACAATTTTTCCTTTCCCCATTTCAATTTTTTTGCCTCCTATTGAAATGGGGATTTTTATTTCTAAATTTCAAAATTTTTTTTTTATTTTATTTTTCTTACATTTTTTTCCTTTATCATAAAAATATAAATAACTCAAAAGGACTCATATGAAAATTCAATTTTCAAAAATCTGTAAAAATGTTGCATTAGCAAGTTGTCTAGTTGCAGGAATGGCTGTAACTTCTGTTGCATCAAGTGTTGAGAAAATTCACTTTTTAATCCCAGGAGGTGCTGGTGGTGGATGGGACGGAACAGCAAGAGGTGTTGGTGATGCATTAAAAAAATCTAACCTTGTTGGTGAAACATCTTATGAAAACATGTCAGGTGGTGGTGGAGGTACTGCTATTGCTTATATGATTGAAACGGCACGAAAACAAGAAAATACTTTAATGATAAATTCAACTCCAATAGTAATTAGATCACTACAGGGTGTTTTCCCTCAATCATTCAGAGATTTATCTTTAGTTTCAGCTGTTGTTGCTGACTATGGAGTTCTTGTTGTTGCTGCTGATTCTAAATACAAAACGTGGGCTGATGTAAAAGCTTCATTTGAAAAAGATCCAACTGCACTAAAAATTGCAGGTGGAAGCTCAAGAGGAAGTATGGATCACTTAGTTGCTGCTCAAATTTTTAAGGCAGCAGGTGGGAATCCTACAAATGTAAGATATGTTCCTTATGATGCAGGTGGAAAAGCACTTGCAGGATTATTAACAGGTGAAGTAGATGTTCTTTCAACTGGTCTTGGTGAAGTTTTAGAAAAACATAAAAAAGGTGAACTAAGAATTATTGGTGTTACTTCTGATGAAGCTATTGATGGAGTTCCAAGTTTCAAAGAAATGGGTGTTGATGCATACTTTGCAAACTGGAGAGGATTCTTTGGAGCGCCTAATTTACCAGAAGAGAAAATTAATGCTTTTGCAAAAGTTTTCGCAGATATGTATAAAACAAAAGAGTGGGAAGAAGTTAGAGCTAGAAATGGTTGGTCAAATTTATATAAACCAACTGCTGCATTTAAAACATTCTTAGAAAAACAAGAAGAAGGTATCTCATCTTTAATGAAAGAAATGGGGTTCCTATAAAATAAATAGAGCTTTTGCTCTGTTTATATAAAGGATTTAATTATGACAAAAAATAGAATCGGATCATTATTCTTTTTAGCTTTTTCAACTTTTTATTTTTATAGAGTTTTTAGTATAAAAAAGATGCCAGGTAATCAATTTGAGATTATGACAGCTTCAACTTTTCCTTTTTATATTGCAATTACTGGAATTGCAATATCAATTATATTAATAATATTATCATTTATAGAAAAAGATCAAGCCAAATTATCATTACAATATATAAAATCATTAGATTTAAAAACAACATTATATTTTATTTTGGCGATGTTCTTTTATGGTTTCACTATGAAAGCATGGGGATTTATTATTGCAACAGCTGTATTTTTAGCAATAGGTTTTTTAATATTAAAAGAAAAAAGTTTGAAAAAGATATTAATAATTTCAATTAGTGTATCAGTTGGTTTTTATTTACTATTAAACAATGTAATGGGTGTTTATATAGATGCTGGTGATTTAATCGACAATTTAGTAGGAGCTATATCATGATGGATGGTATTTTATTAGGAGCAGCAACTGCTTTTTCTATGTATAATATTTTAATGGTAATTATTGGATGTTTTGCAGGTACATTTATTGGAATGATTCCAGGACTTGGACCAATATCTGCTATTGCACTTATGATTCCAATTACGTATGGAATGGACCCATCATCTGGATTAATTTTAATCTCAGGGGTTTATTATGGTGCAATTTTTGGAGGTTCAACTTCATCAATTTTAATTAATGCGCCAGGAGTTGCAGGAACTGTTGCAACATCATTTGATGGTTATCCAATGGCACAAAAAGGTCAAGCTGGAAAAGCTCTTGCCATTGCTGCTTATGCCTCTTTTAGTGGTGGAACAATTGCAGCAATTTTCTTACTTATTGCAGCGCCTGCACTAGCAAGTGTGAGTTTAAGTTTTCAGTCATCTGATTATTTTGCTTTAATGGTTTTAGGGCTTACAGCAGTTGCAGCGTTTGCGGGAAAAGGTAAGTTTTTAAAAGCAGCTATCATGACTATATTTGGTCTTATGTTAGCAACAGTTGGAACAGATTCAGATTCAGGAATTGCAAGATTTACTTTTGGAAGAATGGACTTAATTGATGGAATTTCATTTTTACTATTAGCAATGGCTGCTTTTGCATTATCTGAAGCACTTATGAATGTATTGGAAAATCATAAAGTTTCAAAACAAGAAGAAGATGAATTAAAAAAAGACATTGGTACTTTAAAATTAACAAAACAAGAAGTAAAAGAGATTATTCCAACTATTGGAAGATCATCTGTTTTAGGATTCTTTGTTGGAGTTCTTCCTGGAGCTGGTGCGACTATTGCTTCATTTTTAGCTTATGGAATGGAAAGAAGTTTTGCAAGTGCTAAGGATAAGTTAGGTTTTGGAAAAGGAAGTTTAAAAGGACTTGCAGCTCCTGAAAGTGCAAATAATGCTGCTTGTACAGGTTCATTTGTTCCTTTATTAACACTTGGAATTCCAGGAAGTGGAACTACTGCTATTATCTTAGGAGCTTTATTGTCTTATGGAATTCAACCAGGTCCTACTATGTATATTGATAATCCGGCTTTATTTTGGTCTGTTATTATTTCTATGTATGTTGGAAACTTTGTATTATTGGTTTTAAATTTACCATTAATTCCTTATATTGCAAAACTATTAGCTGTTCCTAAACAGTTGTTATTACCATTAATTATGTTCTTCTCATTAGTTGGGGTTTATTTAGTTACATTTAACAACTTTGATATTTATATGATGACAACATTTGCTGTTGTTGCACTATTTTTAAGAATTGTTGATTTCCCAATGGCTCCTATGATTTTAGGATTTATTTTAGGTGGAATGATGGAAGATAATCTTAGACGTGCATTAACAATTAGTGATGGTTCAATCTCATTTTTATGGGAAAGACCTATTACATTATCAATTTTAATTCTTACTATTGTGCTATTACTTATGCCATTAATTAGTGAGTTTTTAGCTAAAATGAAAAAGAGAAAAGAGAGTTAATCTCTTTTCTTTATAAAAAAGAGGTTTATATGGATGAGTTTAAAAAATATACTATATTATACATTGAAGATGATGAAGGTGTAAGAACTATAAATTCTCGTTTTTTAAATCGTATGTTTAACGAATTATATGAAGCAAAAGATGGGCAAGAAGGTTATGAATTATATAAAAAATATCATCCTGATATTATTCTAACCGATATAAAAATGCCAAGATTAGATGGTATTTCACTTTCTAAAAAAATAAGAGAAAAAGATAAAACTACAAAAATCATAATATCAACTGCTTTTAGTGAAAAAAACTATTTATTAGATGCTATTGAATTAAATCTTGAAAAATATATTATAAAACCACTAACAAGTAGAAATCTAATGCCCGCTCTTACAAAAGCTGTTGATTCACTAGAAAAACAAAAAGATTTCAAAATATTCTTAGATGAAAACTTCTACTTTGATAATAACACTTCACTATTTTATTTTGAAGACAAAGTTATAGATCTTACAAAAAAAGAGTTGCTTTTCTTAAAACTTTTAACACTAAATAAAGATAGAGTTGTATCTTACGAAGAGATAGAACAAAATATTTGGGAAGATGAATATATGAGTTTAAATTCACTTAGAACATCAATTGGATTTTTACGAAAAAAGATTCCATTTAATTGTATTAAGAATATTTCAAATATGGGTTATAAGTTAAATCTTGAAAAAAAATTATAATCTAAATCAAGAAAAAGGTATTAAAAAAACCACCTTACTAAGTTCAACTATTATTATTTTAATAGTTGCTACAATTACTGGTTATAACCTTATTAAAACAGAGTTTGATAACTTTAAAAATCATATAAATAGTTTTAAAGAAACCCTTATTGAAAGGGAAAAATTTTATATAAAAAGCTCAGTTGAAAACTTGAAAAATGATATAAGTTTTGAAGAACTTTCAATAATTACAAATAAAAAACTCAGAGTTAAAAATCAATCTATTGTTGCTTACAATCTAGCTCTTTCTTTGTATGAAAAAACTAAAAACTTAAGTAAACAAGAACAAATTCTATTAATAAAAAATTCAATCAATCAATTAGCACAAAAGAAAAATGATATAAACTATTTTATTTTAGATACAAAAGGTACATTAATTTTAAATAGTGAAAATGAAATAGATGAAAATCAAAATTTCTATGATTTTGAAGATATAAATGGTAAAAAGTTTATTAATGAAATTATTAATATGAAAGAAGAAAAACAAAATTTTGTTGATTACTTCTGGTATATTCCCAAAAATAGCATAACTGCAAAAAAGATAACATACTCAAGAGAACTCAAAGAGTTAGGAATAATAATTGGTTCAGGTACATTTTTAGATAAGCAAAGTAATGAACTAACCACTAAACTAACAAAAAAAATAGAAAGTCAGAATTTCAATAAAGAAGAGTTTATTTTCATTTATAAAATCAATAGCTTAAGTGATATTACAAATGAAAATGAATTAATAACACAAAAATTAATAGACACAAAAAAAGATGAAATTGAAGCTATGAAAAAACTTCTAATTAATACAGACTATAAAGGAAATGATTATCTATTTTATTACAATAATCAAAGACTCATTTATGGAACATATCTAAAAGATTATAGATATTTTATAGCAATGGGAGTAAATTTAAATAATATCTATGACATAGTAGATAAAGAAAGAAATATTTCTTTAGAAAATATGTACAGTAATATCACTCGATTAGTTGTTATTATTACTATTATGACCATCATATTTTTCATATTTTCCTTACTTTTTACTAAAAGAATTGAAACTATTTTTAAAGAGTATAAAGAGAATGTAATTTTAAATGAAGATAAATATCATATGCTTTTTAACCATAGTAATGATGCTTTTATTATCTCTCATCTTGATACAAATAATCATACAAAAATAACAAGTTACAATAAAACAGCATCAAAGGTAACTCAATATGATGATGAAGAGTTAATACATAAAGACTTTTTCAATTTATTTATAAATCTAAACTCTAACAAAATATTAGAAGAAAAATCATTTTTAGATACAGTAGAACTTCGAACAAAAAACAATCTTATTAAAACTATTGAATTAAGTATTATTATTTATGAAGTAAATAAACAAAATATTGTTTTTGCATCACTAAGAGATATAACAGAAAGAACTCTTTTAAAAAAAGAAAAAGAGAAACAAAAAAAGATACTAATTCAAAAATCTAAAATGGCATCAATGGGTGAAATGATAGGAAATATTGCTCACCAATGGAGACAACCTTTAAGCCAATTATCTGGATTGTTTATAGATATCGAATCAGCTTATGATTATAAAGAATTAAATAAAAAATATCTTCAAAATCGTGTAGAAGAAGCAAATGATTTACTTGAGTATATGTCAAAAACAATTGATGATTTTAGAAATTTCTTTAATCCAAATTCTCTAAAAGAAGAATTTATTATAAAACATTCTGTTGAAAACGCTATAAAAATTGTAAAATCAACACTTAATTTTCATAATATTGAACTAATTATTAATATTGATGAATCACTCAAAATTGAAGGCTTTAAAAATGAGTATTCACAAGCTGTAATGAATATAATCTCAAATGCAAAAGATGTATTTATAGATAAAAAAATACAAAATCCTCAAATTAAAATCTATATAGAAAAAACTGAAAAAATAGCCTTATGTATAGAAGATAATGCAGGAGGGATTAGTGAAGATATTATAGATAAAATCTTTGATCCATACTTTACAACCAAATATGAGTATGGTACGGGAATTGGACTTTATATGACAAAAATGATTATTGAAGATAAAATGAATGGTTCAATATATGTAAAAAACTCAACAGACGGAGCTATATTTTTTATAGAGGTTTAATTTCTTTTATTAAAAAATAAAAAATTAGAAATCATATAAAAGGCTAATTTCGATAAAATCATAAATCTTTTTATAAAAATACTTAAAATAGTAAAGGACGAAACTTGATAAATGAATTAGCAGGTAAAAAAGCACCCAAAGAAATACTAGAAAATATTGAAAAACTAATTGAAGCTTATTATATCAATAAGCCAGATGTAAATATTCAGAGTCAAAAAGTTAGTTTTGGAACATCTGGGCATAGAGGAAGTTCTACAAAATCAAGTTTTAATGAAGAGCATATTTTAGCAATTACTCAAGCACTTTGTGAATATAGAAAAGGTGCTTCTATAAATGGTGTTATGCATATTGGAATTGATACTCATGCTTTATCTACTCCTGCTCAAATAACAGCTTTACAAGTTTTTTTAGCAAATGAAGTTCAATGTAAAATTGCACCTGAAAACACATATACTCCAACTCCTGTTATGTCTTTTACAATCATTGAATCAAATAAAAATTCAAAAGATTTAAATGATGGTGTAATTATAACTCCATCACATAATCCTCCATGTGATGGTGGATTTAAATACAACACTCCAAATGGAGGACCTTCTGATACTGATGTTACATCTGTTATAGAAAAAAGAGCAAATGAAATACTAAAAGATGGTTTAAAAGATGTTAAGTTCATAACAAAAGATAAAATATATGAATCTAAATTTTTAGAAATTGCTGATTTTATAACTCCTTATGTAAAAGCTTTAGAAACTATTATTGATATGGATATTATAAAAAATGCAAATCTAAATATTGGTGTAGATCCACTTGGAGGTTCAGGGTTAGAAGTTTATAAAAAAATAAATGAAATTTATGGTCTTAACCTTGATATTGTAAATGATTCAATTGACCCTACTTTTTCTTTTATGTCATGTGACCATGATGGAAAAATAAGAATGGATTGTTCTTCACCTTATGCTATGGCTTCACTTATTCAATTAGCTGACAAATATGATATTGCCTTTGCTAATGACCCTGACTTTGATAGACATGGAATCGTAACAAAAAGTGTAGGGCTTATGAATCCTAATCATTATTTAACTGTTGCTATTTGGTATTTGTTTTCAAATAGGAAATCTTGGAAAAATGACTTAGGAGTTGGAAAAACATTAGTTTCAAGTTCAATGATTGATAAAGTTGTTAAATCTTTAGATAAAAAACTATATGAAGTTCCAGTTGGATTTAAATGGTTTGTTGAAGGTTTATATGATGGAAGTTTAGCTTTTGGTGGAGAAGAGAGTGCGGGAGCATCTTTTTTAAGAAAAGATGGAAGTGTTTGGTCTACAGATAAAGATGGAATTATTTTAAATCTTTTAGCTGCTGAAATTACTGCAAAATTAAAAAAAGACCCAGGAATTATTTATCAAGAGTTTGAAAAAGAATTTGGTAAAGCTTATTATAAAAGAGTTGATGCTGTTGCAAATTATGAACAAAAAGCAAAATTAAAAAATCTTTCTGTAAAAGATATTACATCTAAAACTTTAGCAAATGAAGAAATTGAAAACATCTATACAAATGCAAGTGGAAATAATGCAAGTATTGGTGGTCTAAAAGTAACTACAAAAAATGGTTGGTTTGCTGCTCGACCTTCTGGAACTGAAGATATTTATAAGATTTATGCTGAAAGTTTTATAGGTGAAGAGCATTTAGAACTGATTATAAAAGAAGCTCAAGAATTAGTTATAAAAAGTATAGAAGCGTAAGCTATACTTTTTATAAACATTTAGTTTCTTTTTTATTTTTCTTACATTATATCTTGTTAATATCTTTTTATGAATCCAATAAAAAACCTAATACGAGGTAATAAGCTATTTCGTAAGTATCATTTTGACGAGTTTAAAGATGAGTTACAAGAACTAAATACAAATGGGCAAAAGCCTGAGATTTTATTTATTTCTTGTTGCGATAGCAGAATCACCATTGATTTTATGGTTGGCACAAAACCTGGTGATTTGTTTATTTTAAGAAATATTGGGAATTTTGTTCCTCCTTTTAGTTTAAATGGAGATTTTCACGGAACGGCTTCCGCTATTGAGTATGCAGTTTCTATTTTGAATGTTTCAAATATTATTGTTTGTGGCCATTCATATTGTGGAGCTTGCCAAAGTTTGTACAAAGATATTCCAAGTACACAAAACTACATAAATATAAGAAAATGGTTGGAATTGGGTAAAATTGCAAAAGATATGACTCTTAAAAGCAAACATCTTTATAAAAATGAACAAGAATTGTATAAAGCTACGGAAAAAAACTCTATAATCTGCCAGTTAGAAAATCTTTTAACTTATCCAGCAATTAAAGAAAAAATAGAATTAAATCAGCTTTTTATTCACGGTTGGTATTATAACTTAGATGATGGTTCGATTGAATATTATGATAAATTAAAAAATGAATTTAAAGAAATAAGTGAATATTTAGACAATTAAAATTTTAGAAATAAGGAGACCTATGATAAATATACAACAATTATCTCAAATGTTACTTGCAATTTTTATAGGTGTTTTAGGCTCTATTTTATTTATTTATCTTCATTTACCTCTTCCTTGGTTATTAGGGGCTATTTTTACCTCATCAATAGCTATGAGATTTCAAAATATCCCAATACTTAGTCCAAAGATATTTTCTACACCTGCTCGAATTATAATTGGTCTTACAATTGGAAGCGCTTTTACACCTGAGATTTTGGGAAATCTTCATATATATTTTTTTAGTATTTTACTTATTATTCCATATACTATAATTGTGGCATTTGCTGGAATGTATTATTACTATAAAGTTTTACATTTTGATAAAAGAACTGCTTTTTTTTCTTCAATGCCAGGAGGTGTTATTGAAATGGTAATTTTAGGAGAGCAGTTAAAAGCAAATACTTCTAAAATCACCCTAGTTCAATCTTCAAGGCTTTTATTTATAGTTTTAACTCTTCCTTTTATTATTCAATATATCTTTCATATAGATATAAGTGGAAATAAACTAATAACTGTTCCATTAAAAGAAATATATTTAATGGACTTTTTCTTTTTAGCTATTATTGGAGTAATAGGAGCTATGGGTGCAAAAAAACTCAATATCTCAGCTGCTTATTTAATAGGTCCTATGATTTTGAGTATCATCGCTTTTAGTAGTGGTTTTGTTCACTCTAAACCACCTGATGAGTTAATAAAATTTGTTCAAGTTATATTTGGAACTATTATTGGATTTACATTTAGAGGTGTTACTTTAAAAGTGATATTAAAAACACTAATTGGAACTTTTGGGCACTTTATAATTCTTGCCCTAGTAAGTGCTATTTTTATATCTATTGTATATTTTGCCTTTGATTTCCCTATTATTTCTGTACTTTTAGCTTTTAGTCCTGGCGGTCAAGCAGAAATAAACTTAATAGCCATTTTAGTGGCTGCTAATATTCCATATATTACAGTTCATCATATAGTTAGACTCTTTATCGTAATGAACCTTGCTCCTCTTTTAGCTAAAAGAATCAAAGATTAGTGTAAAATCCTTTTTTAATTATTAAAAGGATTTTCATGTACATATATAAAAAAACTCAAATTCTAATTATTTTATCTTTAATTTTACTCTTTACTGGATGTATAAAAAAGTTTGGTACAGATGGATTAACTCTAAAAATTGATGAGAGTGAATTAAACAAACCTTCAAAAGATTTCCCAATAAAACAAGATTTTGTATTTGCAAATATTGATATAAAACAGCCAAATATTTTCATTTCAGATACAAATAGATTAAATGCAAATATAAATATCAATCTATCAGCTATTTTTATTCCAAATGCAAATGGAGTTTTTACACTATCTGGAAATCCATATTTTGATAAGGAAAAATCAGCAATTTACTTAAAAGACGTTCAAATAGAAGAACTGAAGTTTTCAAATATAAATATAGATAAAAACTTCACAAATTTACTAGTTACAAATATGAAACCAGTTATTGATAATATATTTACAAATATTCCTATTTATAAAATTGATAAATCATCTTTCAAAGGTTCTTTTGTACAAGATGTAAAAATAGAAAACTCTGAACTTCTTGTAACTTTTGGTTTATAAGCTATTTATTTGAAGAAGTTTTAAATTCAAATCATTTACAACTTCTTCAAAAGCCTGATTTATAGCTATTACAAAACCATAAGGGTCATTTGTTTTAGATAAAATCTTTTTCTCATAGGTATATGTTTTTATAGTTTGTTTATTTAATTCTAAATCGAATTTTATTTTTAAAACCGCATATGATTTATTTTCTTCAATACTATTATAAAGATTTATTACATTTGTTTTTAGTTTATATTTTGCTTCATTTTCTACTTTTGAATCAAAAACATCAACTAAACTATTATAAATCATATAAGATGGTTTATTTATCCATTTATTTAAAGCATACTCTTCAAATAAATATTCTTTTGTCGTATAAAAAATTGAGTTTTTATCAAAGCTTTTATTTACAATTACATCTTCTATGAAGATTGAATTAATAGTACTTTTATTTGATTTAAAATTTATTGCATATTGATTTATTTCCAAAATATTTTGTTTAAAACTACATGCTGTTAGAAGTGCAATTATACATATACTCATAAATACTTTTATACTATTTTTCATTTACTTCTCCTGGTCCATATTTGATACTTTTTTGTTTGAAAATTAGATCACTTGGGCTTTGTTCTATTTCATTTATTAAATTCTGTGTTTCTACAAGTGTTTCATCCAAGCTATCTAATACTTTGTTTAATCTATCAAAACTCTCAGCTGATAACTCTTTTAGATTAAAGTTGCCATCTTTTAGCTCTTTTAAAAATTCATTTGATAACTCTTTAAAACTAGTAGCACTTTTATTTACACTTATAAAAGACTCATTGCTTGTTTTTACTAAATTTGAAATATCTTTTAATAGTAAATCAATTTTCTTTTCATTTTTTATTAGATAATCACTTAACTGCTCAATCTTTGAAGCACTATTTTCACTTTTTGTTAAAATATTTGAAAACTTATCTATATTTTTATCATCTAATACTTTTTTGATTTGATTTAAAACTAGCATAAACTCTTGAGTAATATCTTGGGTTGAATCAAATAAAGAGACTAAATCCGATGTTTTTGATTGTATGATTTTTATTCCTGCTTCATTTTCTTTTAAAAGTGGAGAGTCATTTGTTCCACCTTTTAACTCTATATATTTAAGCCCTGTAATTCCAAGATTTCCTAATATTGCATAATTATCCTCTTTTATAGGAGTCCCTTTTTGTATTAGAATATTTAGTTCTATCTCTTCTGAATTATTTGGATTGATTTTTATTTCATTTACATTTCCAACTTCAAAACCTTTATACTTAATGGCAGAACCCACATTAAGGCCTGAAATTGACTCTTTAAAATAGATTGTATACTCATCAAACTTTTTCTTTTCAAAGCCATATTTACCTAACCAAAATATAACTGCTAAAAGCATTAATGTAAAAATCAGTATAAAAATTCCTATTTTAAAAAAATTTATTTTGGTATCCATTTACTCAGCCTTTTTGTTTGTTAAAAAATCTTTTATAAACTCATCATCACTATTCATAGCTTCTTTGATATTTCCATCAAAAATAATATCTTTTTTTAGTATAACAAATCTATCTAATACTGTTTTAATAGTCTCTAAATCATGGGTTATAATAACTATTGTCATATTCAAAACATCCCTTAGATAAAGTATTAACTCATTTATCTTTTGAGTACTTGCAGGGTCAAGTCCACTTGTAGGTTCATCCAAAAATAAAATCTTAGGTTCAAGGGCTAAACTTCTAGCAAGTGCTACTCTTTTTTTCATTCCTCCACTTATTTGTGAAGGATATAGTTTTGCACAGTTTTTTGGAAGTCCTACAATTTCAAGATTTGTATAGGCTATTTTTTCTATTAAATCAGATGGTAAGTTTGTATACTCTTTTAGCATTACAGAAATATTTTCAATTACATTCAAAAACGAATACAATGCTCCAAATTGAAAAAGATATGAAAATTGTTGTTTTATTTCTTGGTTTTCTTCTAAACTTAAATTTGAAATATCTTTATCAAAGATTTTAATAGTTCCTTTTTGAATCTCATTTAACATCACTATTTGTTTTACTAATACACTTTTTCCAGAACCACTTCCACCTAATACTCCAAATATCTCTTTTTCATTTATTGAAAATGAAATATTATTATGAACTATATTTTTACCAAAAGCAGTAGAAAGATTCTCTATTTTTATAATTTCCATTATATTCCAATCTGAGTGAAAATCACTGAAAAAATAGCGTTTAATGCAATCACTACAAAAATAGCATTTACCACACTAATAGTTGTAAACTTTCCTATACTAGTAGTATTATTTTGCACTTGAAAACCTCTATAACATCCTATTATTGCTATTGCCATTCCAAAAAATATTGCTTTAAATATTCCTATTAAAAAATGTTTTAATGGAACTTCCGTTCCAATTCTATGAATAAACTCCAAAAAAGTCACATCCAAATCAATATAAGCTATAACCATACCACCAAAAATTCCAACAATATCAGCAAAGAAAACTAATAATGGCAAGGAAATAACCAAGGCAAAAATTCTAGGAAGTGTCAAAAAAAGTGTTGGTTCAAAATTCATAGTTCTCATAGCATCTATTTCATCTGTGATTTTCATAGCACCAATTTCAGCAGTATAAGAGCTAGCGCTTCGTCCAGCTATTACAATGGCGGTTACCAATGGAGCGATTTCTCTAAACATAGTAATAGAAATCATCTCAACTATAAAAATATTTGCCCCAAATTTTTCAAGTTGAACAGCACCTTGATAAGCAATAACAACTCCCACTAAAAATGAGGTCATTCCTACAATAAGAAGAGCATTTATAGCTGATGTATCAATATATTTGAACATTGCTTTTAATCTCATCTTACTTGGATTAAATAAAGAATAGACAAAAAAGTAAAATACCTTTCCTATAAAATTTGTAAAATCAATAAATGAAAAATAAATTTCATGGCTTTGTTTTCCTATGGTTTCAAAAATATTACTTTTTTCTTCAAATTCAGAACTATTATCTTGATAGTGTTTTTCATAAAATCTATATTTTCTTTCATGCTCTAAAAGGTTTTCTAATGTAATGTTTTCTTTCTCAAAAGTTTTAAAATAAGATATAAGATAGATTATTGCTGAGTTATCACACTCTTTTAGGTTTTGAAAATTTACTATTAGTTTTGAGTTTTTTTTAATATTTAATTTATTTAAGGCTTGAATATTTTTATTAAGAGTCTCTTTGGTCCAAGTATTTAGTAATATTAGTTTAAAACTATTATCACCTAATTCTTTTATTTCAAAATCATAATCTCTCATAAAAAACTTCATCCTTCTATCAAAACTAAAACATGGATATTGTTTTAGATTTTAGCATATAGTTCGCGTTAAGTGTATTAAAAGAGTGTTTATAAAAAGGTATAAAAATTGCATATACAAATTTACTAATGTAAGGAGAAACCATGAACTTATTTAAAAAAGCCTATGATTGGGCATCAACTTATGATTTTAAAGATATTGATATAGAGTATGCTTCTAAATTAGCACTTAATATGTTGGATGATAGTTGTCAAATGAACTCTCATGATAGAGAAGTTTTTTTCAATATCTACGATGCCCTTTGTGATAGAGCCGATATAAACTTAGATGATGATGTAAATCATCTTATTAAATCAGCAAGAGATAGAAAAACAATCTACTCAAAACCCCAACTAGCAAGTATTGTTCACGCATGTAAAGAAGAGATAATCCCAAATATGCTAAAAATTCATATGAAAGCTTATAAGGCTATGGTTAGAAAAAATCTCGAGATGTTGTGATTTTATATTAAATCTAACTCTTCGCTTATGTCTTTGATTAGTTTTGAAAGTGGGCGTTTGTTTATATCGATGTCGTCTATGTAACCGCCTGTTATATGTCGTAAAACATCTTCACGGTTTTTGAATAATGTTCCTTCATATTTTTGATAAAGTTCATCTATATAACTTTCATTATAGATTTGTGCTTTTTGGATTAGTTCTAAGGCTATGTCTTTGTGTTCATTGTAAAGATTTTGGATATTAAAAGTTTCTATTTTTCTTCATTTTTTACTATCTCTTTTTCTATTTCTAAAGAATCTTTATCATAATAAAATTTGCTATCTTTTATTTTTAATTTAAATTTTACATCATCATTTAAACTCTCAATAAAAGGATGATAAATAACATCTGATTTTTTTGATTTTCTTTGATTACAAGTTTGACAACTTGGAACTAAATTAAAAATTGAAACAGAAAAATAAGGATATGTACTTTTATCAAAAAAATGGTCAAGTTGAGCAATTGTATTTAATGATTTTGTTTTTTTAAAATTAAAAATATAGTTTCTATTGCAATATGGACAAACTGTGATATCCAAATCATCAATATATTGTGGTTTATTTAGTCTTTGATATAAAGTATAAAAATAGTCTTTTTGAGTTTCAGTTAGTTTTGTTGAATCTTCATTATCATCAATAAAAACTTTTAAATCATAAAGTTCTTTATAACTTAATGTAATTAATTTCTCTAAATCAAGGTCTTTTTTGTGGTATTCAAATTTGCTTTTAATTATTTCATTTAATTCACTAAAAGTAGTTTTCCATTTTTTATTTTGTTCATTTTTTTCAAAAACTTTCTCATTTCCTTTTTTATCATAAAAATTTGATAAAACTTGAGTTTTAAAATTCTCAATAGTTTTTGAGGAAACATTTATTTTAATCATTATTTAGAATTTTGTTTTTGCATAAACCGAAAGATTAGACATATTTTACTTCTTTTAAAATAAACTCTTTTCCTATTTCATTTAAAGAGTCTTTATCCACAAAATCAACTTCTTTATTTAACTCTTTTTTTAAAAACTCTTTTGTATCTGCAAGTTTTGAAAAAGCACTAAAACCTTTGTATTTTTCCATAAACTCTTTTATATCTTTTATCTCATAAAGTATGTCTATATCACTATTATTGGTATAATCACCTCTAGCGTAAGAGCCAAAAATTCCAAGAATATTTATACCATCATTAGAAAGAATTGGTTTAATAAGTCTTAGTTTTTCGTAAATATCATTTATAC
This sequence comes from bacterium, assembly GCA_018816105.1. Classification (GTDB taxonomy): domain Bacteria; phylum Campylobacterota; class Campylobacteria; order Campylobacterales; family Arcobacteraceae; genus Aliarcobacter. The sequence continues at coordinate 44,574 of JAHIWE010000036.1, forward strand.
TCATTTATCTTCCTTTTTTTCTAATTCCACCAGTCTTTTAGAAGATTCTTCTAACTCTTTTGTTAGTTTATCAACTTTTTCTCTTATTTTATCAATTTCTGTTTTATTTGACAACTCCATTTTATTTTTTAGCATTCGTTGAAGTTCTCTTTTTATGATTGGTTCACCAATTATATTTATAATATTTTGAGCATCTTCATCAGTTGTTATGGTACTTTTTTTGTCATTGTTTAAATATTTTATCACATCATCAATTTTACTTTTCGCAAACTCACCCATAAGTCCATCTTTCATAAAAAAACCATGAGAAAGTAAAGTATGAATATTTGCTCCGAATGGGTTTATATCTACATCTACTTGCTTTCCATTTTCTAAGAATATTACATTTTCTTTTGGTAGGTCTGAAAGGATGAATGGGGAATGAGAAGTTATAATGATATGTAGTTTTTTCGACAATCCTATTTCTTTAATAAAATCAAGTATTATTTTTAAAATTCGTTTTTGCCAATTTGGATGAAGATATAATTCTATTTCATCAAAAAGTAATATATTGCATTTATCTTTTTCAAATCTTGATAACATCAAATCTATTCTTTCCAAATAAAATAGAATTGTTTTTTCACCTGCACTTAATTTTATATCTTTACCATCTTCTGTTTGAAAAGTTAATTGAAAATTTGTTTCTAAATTATATACAGATGAAATCAATGTAAAAAAAGTTTTATAATCATCACTTTCAATAATTAAATTGTCTTTTATTTTGTTTAAAAACTCTACTATTTTATCAATCTTATCAGGGACACTTGCATCTATTGCTCTTGCTGAATCACCATTTGGTGTATTAGAAATTTTTATATCATTAAGCTTTGTTTTATCATAGTTAATTTTAATACTATGTGGCTGTTTTATTTTAAAAAGTTCAAAAAAAAGCTTTTTGTATTTATCATCAATCGATAAATTACCTATTGCAAGAGTTTGAAAAAAGTTAAATTGTGAAAGTTTAAATCCTGAAAAAGTTGGATACAAATTATCTTCTTTATATAATTCAGAATCATTTTTTCTATAAATACCATAATACTTTATAAGGTCATCGGGGCTTGGATAGTTATTTTTTATAATGCCATCTCTTTCTAAATGAGATATGTTGAGATAACTTACATCAAAATATTTTTTTAAAGCTATATTGTGATTAGTTATTCCACGACTTAATTTTCCATCTACTAGTTGTCTTGGAATATGTTTTTCTATAGTTATATCTGTATTTAAGATATCTATATTATTTGTATAACAAATATTTTTCAAACCATCATTTAAAACAAAAAAATAGTTAAATACTTCTAACCCGCTATTAACTATTAGTATTTTTGATAATACTTCAAATATACTGCTCTTTCCACTTCCATTTTCACCAACAATTGCTGTAACATTTATATTATCACCAAAAAAGTTCTTAGGATAAAATTCTCCAGTTTCTTCTTTATCAACAATGTTTAATTCTTTCGTATCTTCATCATACTCACACCTAAACCTAGGCGAAAAATTAAACCCTTGCTTTTGTATATTCTTATAATCTTCAACCCACAAATAAACCAATTCCATTAAAAACTCTTTTTCTATTATTTTATTACTAATCATAGTTAAATACTTATTTAAAGACTCTTTTGTGATAATCTATGAATTTATATACATTTGTGTACTAATTAAACAAATTTTAGCTTATCAATTTTCAACTTTTAGATATACTCTAAATAAAAAGTAGGTTTTAATTATGGGAATGTTTGATATTCAATTTAGTAATAAAATTAAATCAAGTTATGGAAATATTCATCTATTTGAATTTTTGAAAAAACAACTTCAAAAAAATAAAACTTATCCAAACAAAATAGAAGAGAGTACATTAACTATAGAAAAATGTCGTATAAATACTTTACTAAGATACAACCTAGACATAAATATCCAAACAAATAAAAAAGACAATATTTCAGAAATCACAGTAAATGGTCAACTTCACGATACTTTGTTATTAACTATTTTTATAATCTTATCAATCCTTTTAACCTATGGATTGGGAATCATTTTGGTTATTGGTTTTACTTTTTATCAAAAAGTTGTTGCAACAAAACAATTGAAAGAATTAATACATAATTACAAATCCACTATTTAGGTCTAAATATATAAACCATAAACTAAATTTATTTTCAATCCCTCTTTTTTCCTTCTATTAGTTTATATACTTTTGTATAAACAAAAAAAGGATTGATTATGGAAAATACAGCATTGATATTAATAGATTTACAAAATGACTACTTTGGAAGCTTTGAAGGTGCAAAATGGCAACTAAATGAAACTGAAAAGGCAGCAACAAATGCTTTAAAGATATTGACTAAATTTAGAGAAAAAAACATGAAAATAATTCATGTAAGACATGAATTCGCTATTGAAAATCCACCATTTTTCGCCCCAAATACACAAGGTGCAAAAATTCACGATACTTTAACTCCAAAAGAAAATGAATCTCAAATCTTAAAACACAATGTTAATGCATTTAAAGATACAAATCTAAAAGAAATCTTGGATGATTCTAATATTACAAATGTTATTATCGTAGGAGCTATGTCATATATGTGTATTGATGCCGTTACAAGAGCAGCTAGTGATTTTGGATATAAGTGTTTTGTAGCTCACGATGCTTGTACTACAAGTGATGTGGAATTTAATGGTATTAAAGTTGAAGCAGCAATAGCACACGCAGCATTCATGGCAGCACTTCAATTTGCTTATGCAAAAGTTGAAACAACAAATGAGATATTAGAATTATTATAAGGCGTAAAATGGAATTAAGTGATTTATCTGTACTTTATATCATGGATAATCAAGATAAAGAAGAGACTTTATACTCTCTTCTTTGTAGTACTGTAAATAAAATAACTTGTACTTCAACAATACTGGAAGCAAAACAACAATACATCAAACAATCACCTTGTTTAATCATCATTGATAGTGATTTTGAAAATAGAGATATTATTGATTTTTTGATTGAGCTAAGAAGTGATGATATAAAGACTGCCTTTATTGTTTTATCAAATAACAAAAACAACCAATATCTAAGTGAGTTATTAGAACTTTACATCACAAAATATATCATAAAACCTTTTAGTGAGGATAAACTAATAGAAGCTTTAAATAAATGTATGGAAATTATTGAAAGAAGAATATTTAGTAATTTCAAACTTGCAAATGGAATCTTTTTTAACTTTCAAACTCAAAGTATCATAAAAAATGATGAATCATATGTTTTAAATAAAAAAGAGAGTTTATTAATTAACTTATTCATTCAAAACCAAGGAAGAATAATCACCTATGAAGAAATTGAATATTATATTTGGAATAACGAGTGTACAACTGCCGCATTAAAATCACTAATCAGAGATTTAAGAAAAAAAACTTTTAAAAATATCATAAAAAACTACTCAGGAATAGGATACAAACTAGAACTTAAAAATATTCATTCCTAAGCTTCTTAAATTCTTCTTATAACCTATTCATCAAACTTTTGATACAATCAACGCTTATTAAAAAACAAAAAATTGAACAAATTTTATAAAATAAAAAGGAAATTATATGCCATTATTAGATAGCTTTAAAGTTGACCATACAATCATGCCAGCACCTGCTGTTAGAGTTGCAAAAACTATGAAATCACCATCAGGGGATATCATCACTGTTTTTGATTTAAGATTTTGTGTACCAAATGAATCAATGTTAAGTGAAAAAGGTATTCATACTCTGGAGCATTTATTTGCGGGATTTATTAGAAATCACCTTAACTCTGACAAAGTTGAAATTATAGATGTTTCACCAATGGGTTGTAGAACTGGTTTTTATATGAGTTTACTTGGAAATCCAGATGAAAAAACTGTGGGAGCAGCGTGGAGAGCTTCAATGCAAGATGTTCTAGCTGTTGAAAAACAAGAAGATATTCCAGAACTAAATATCTACCAATGTGGAACATGTGCTATGCATTCACTTGATGAAGCAAAAGACATCGCAAGAGATATTTTAAAATCGGATATAGGTGTTATGTCAAATGAAGAACTATACCTTTCAGATGAAAAACTAAACGCTTTAGGAAACTAAAATAAAGTGCAAAAAAAACTAGAACTTTTTAAAGAGTTATTTGCAGATTATACAAATATCGCTATTTTACATATTGATAACTCTTTAGGACTGGTAGACTCAGTACTTGAAGAAGTAAGAGTTCAAAATGAAGGGAATATAAAATATATTCCTTTTGTTGATGAAAATAGCGCAAAACTGCGAGCCACTGCAAGAGAATATGAATATATTGTTTTAGGAAATATACTAACATACTGTTCAAATCAAGAAGCTATTTTAAAACTAATGTACAAAGCCATTGAAAATTCAGGAAATATAATCATCCTTGAAAAAATCTCAAATGATAATAGATATGAATTATTAGATTTATTAGAAAATATTGGTTTTCAAGCACCAAATTGTATTGAACTTTTTGATGATACATATATTTTCACAGCAAAAAAAATGCACCATTGGGACAATGGCTTATAAGATGAAAAATTAATTTTGCAAGACAATATAAACTCAATAGTAACCACAAAAGATGGCTCAAACACCCTCTTTTCAAAACTCTACAATCAGCACTATCACAATCCAGATGATGGTGCTATTGATGAGTCTTTAAGTAAACATATCATTCCAGCTTTTACTTTTCAAGCAAATAAAAAAGAATTAAATATTTTAGATATTTGTTTTGGAATTGGATATAACACTTTTTCTACTATTTATTATATTCTTAAAAATAATCTTGATATAAAGTTAAATATTTATTCACCTGAACTTGATGGTAATCTTGTGAAATCACTTGATACATTTGCTTTTCCAAAAGAGTTTGAAGATATAAAACATATCATAAAAACTGTCGCACAAAATGGTTTTTATAGTGATAAAAAAATCAAAATAGAAGTGAATATTGGTGATGCAAGAGAATATATAAAAACTCTTGAACAAAACTCTTTTGACATAGTTTATCAAGATGCTTTTTCAAGTGATGTAAACTTTGAACTTTGGACAAAAGAGTATTTTGATGATATATATAAACTTTGTAAAGATGATTGTATTATGAGCTCATATGCAATTGCAACTCCGATTAGACTCTCACAGAATGAAGCAGGTTTTTATATTTATGAACATAGACCAGTAAAAAGAAAAATCACTTTAGCTTTTAAAGAAAAACAAGAAATAATTGGTAGGTTTGTGGATATGGAATTAAAAAGAGAAAGAAACAAAGAAGCTATTGCTTTATATGACAAAGTAGTTTAATTAAACTACTTTTTTATTTTGAAAGATTATCTTTAATATATTTTTCTAAATCTCTTTTTGAAATCTCATCTTTTATAGATTTTTCAAATATTTCTTCTATTTTTTCAGAATACTCTTCATATGAAAAATATGGGAAATGCAATTTCCAAGATCTTTTTATCAACTCTTTTGTAATACTGTCTCTCATTCTATCTCTGAAGAAATTAAAGCCAATAAAAATTGCAGCTGTAATTATCATTGCACCTACAATTGAAACATGAGGATCTATCTTTATAAGTGGTTTGTGTGTTAATAATGATATTGGAATAATAATAGATAACACTAATCCTATATAAACTATATATGCTCTAACTAATCGTATTCTAAATCCAAGTTTTGCTGGGTCTACATGCATTCCATCTGAATGTTGTCTATTTGCAATTAGTAAATCTTTTAACAAAATTGGTTGTTTAGATATAGTATAAATATACTCTAATATTTTATTTTTAATTGTTTTTTCTTTAGACATAATATTTTCCTAAATTTAATGATATATATTTTATCTTACTTTGTTATAATATTGTGTTAATTAAGTATGAAAAATTATTAAAAAGGTCTTATAATTAAAAAACTAATATTAATTATACTTTTGCCATTGTTGATTCTATCTTCTTTATGCGCACAAAACTTACAAAAAACTTCAGTTCAACTAATGTGGTTAGATCAATTTGAATTTGCAGGGTTTTATGTAGCAAAAGAAAAAGGCTTTTATGAAAAAGTTGGACTAGATGTTGAGTTAAAAAAATATAATGCTTCTACAAATGTTTTAAATGAAGTTTTAGAAAAAAAAGCTGATTTTGGAGTAAACTCAACTTCACTAATTATTGAAAAATCAAATGGGAAAGATATTGTAATATTAGGTTCAGTTTTTCAATCCTCTCCTTTAATTCTACTTGCTTTAAATAACTCACAAATCAAAAGCTTACAAGATATTAAAAATAAAAAAGTAATGATTACACAAGAACAATATGAATTTGCTTCTTTACAATCAATGCTAATAAGTGAAAATATTTCATTAAAAGATATAAAATTTATTGAACATACATTTAAAGTAAATAATCTAATAGACAATATTACAGATTTTATGATTGCATATAGCACAAATGAGCCTTATATTCTTAAAGAAAAAGGCTATGAAAGTAAAATCTTCCATCCAAAAGATTATGGTTTTGATTTTTATGAAGAAATAATCTTCACTTCAAAAGAGTTTGCTAACAATAATCCTAAACTTGTAAAAGATTTTTATGATGCCACAATAAAAGGCTGGAATTATGCTTTTGAAAATATTGAAGAAGTAGCACAATTAATATATGAAAAATATAATCCTCAAAATAAAAGTTTAGATAGTTTAATATTTGAAGCAAATGAAATGAAGAAATTAGTTTATGATGAAAATAAACAAATTGGAACAATTACAAAAGAGAGAATAAATCTAATTATTAATACATATAAAGTATTAGGCTTAATGAAAAATTCTATTGATATTGATGATTTGATTTACACTAAACATTTGAGCAACTCAATTAGCCTTTCAAAAGAAGAAGAGTTTTATTTAGAAAATAAAAAAGAGATTAAAATGTGTATTGATCCAGATTGGATGCCTTTTGAAAAAATAGAAAATAATACCCATGTTGGTATTTCGGCTGATTACATCAATATCATTAAAAATAAACTTAATATTCCTATTACTTTAATTTCTACAAAAACATGGAGTGAAAGTTTAACTAATGCCCAAAAAAGGCTTTGTGATATTATTCCCCTTATTGTTAAAACCAAAAAAAGAGATAATTATTTAAACTTTACATCATCATATATAAAACTACCTTTAGTAATGGCAGGAGGAATTGAAGCTCCATTTATTGAAGATATAAATCAATTAAAAGATGAAAAAATTGGTGTTTCAAAGGATTATGCTTTTGAAGAAATTTTAAAAGCAAAATATCCACACTTAAATTTTATTCAAGTAGAAAATATGAAAGATGGCTTTGAACAAATACAAAAAGGTAAAATATTTGGGTTTGTTGGAAATTTAACATCTGTAGGCTCTTCTATTCAAAAAGATTACATTGGTCAAATAAAAATTATTGCTAAACTTGATGAGACTTTGGAAGCAAGAATTTCTTCAAGAAATGATGAACCGATACTAAACTCTATTCTTCAAAAAGCTTTAGATTCTATTGATTTAAAACAAAGAGAAGAAATTTATAATAAATGGGTACATGTAAATTATCAAAAAGAAATAAGTTATGTATTTTTTAATAAAACATTTGCCGTAATAATAGTACTAATTATAATTTTTATTTTAATATATAGACAATATTTGTTAAAAAAAATGAATAAACAGCTTTTTGAAAGAATTGAAATTGAAATGAAAAAAAATGAAGAAAAAAATAGAATTTCAATTCAACAATCAAGAATGGCCTCTATGGGAGAAATGCTTGAAAATATAGCTCACCAATGGAGACAACCACTATCTACTATTAGTGTAGCAGCTTCTGGAATAGAGGTGAAGAAAGAGTTAAATATTTTAAATGATGAAGATCTTAATGATTCACTTAGACATATAAAAAATGCCACACAATATTTATCTAATACAATTGAAGATTTTAGAAACTTTTTTAGTAAAGATAAAGTTTCTTCAAATATAAAAATTAGAACTACCATAAATAAAACCATAGATTTAGTTAGTTCAACATTTGCTAAAGAAGAAATCACTGTAGTAAGAAATATTCAAAATATAAGCTTTTCATCATTTGAAAATGAATTAATTCAGGTTTTAATGAATATATTAATAAATGCAAAAGATGCTCTTGAAAATAAACCATCTCAAAAACTTATAATAATAAAAGTAAAACAACTCAATGAGAATCTTGTTATTACAATAAAAGATAATGCAGGTGGAATCGATGAAGAGATTATTGATAAAATATTTGAACCATATTTTACAACAAAACACCAATTTAATGGAACAGGTATTGGTCTTTATATGAGTAAACTAATAGTAGAAAAACATTTAGAAGGAGAAATAAGTGCCCAAAATGTCTCTTTTGAATTTAATAATACTCTGTATAAAGGAGCTTTATTTAAGATAGTTTTACCTTTGTCTTAAAAGCTCATTTTTTATTCCACAGTTCCTTTAGATTTGATAAACTTTAAAATTTATACTTTTTGAACACTTTGTGGAACACGCAAAACTAATATAAGTGCATTGTGTTCTAAAACCTAGATACTTTTAAATTCTGAGTATAAATTAATATAACCAAATCATCCCACATTCACTGCCAATTTTACAATCAACTAAAATAATAAAAAAAATTCTTAATTTTATTAAAAAAGAGTTATTTTTTTGTCATTAGGGTGATATAATAAGATAACAATTTAAGGATTATGGATGGAAGTTACTAATTATAAACCAAAAAGATTTTTATTCCCAATTCTCGCTCTAGTACTTATTTCCATAATATCAATTGCTTTAATCAATACCTATATTACAGTCAGCGTGCTTAAAACTAATATGAATCAGCAGATTAATAATACTAAAAAAGAATACTCAGAACAACATAACAATAGAGTATATAAAGAAGTGAATCTTGTAAATGAATTTATAGAATTCCAAATTACAAAAATTGAAAATAAATTAAGAGAATCTTTAAAAGAAAAAATTCAAATTGCATTGGACATTACAAATTACACATATAATTTGTACAAAGACGAACTTAATAAAGAAGATTTAAAAAAGAAAATTTCAAATGCATTAGCAGCAATAAAATTTAATGATGATCAAAGTTACTACTTTATGTATGATAATAAAACAAAAATCATTTTTGGACATCCTTTAAAAAATTTTGTCGGTCGAGATATGACTTCTTTTAGAGACATCAAAGGTCAAAGTTTAATGCAACTTGATGCAGATAGTCTAGCAAAAAATAAAATAGGATATAGTAAAATTTATTTTAATAAACCAAAGAATCAAACAAAAGAATTTCCTAAACTAACTTGTATTACAAAGTTTGAGCCACTTGATTTAGTAATAGGAATAGGCGAATATCTTGATGTTGTTGAAAATCAAATAAAAAAAGAAGTATTGGAGAGATTTTCTAAATTTGAAAATAAGGATAAATATTTATTTATATTAGATGTTCATGATATTGAGGGAGGAGATGAATTTGCAACAGTTCTACTAAACTCAAATAGATCTGAACTAGTTGGTAATAAAGTTTCTGATAAGGATAAAGATGTAAAAGGAAATATGTTTAGAAAACAATTCTTAGAAATAATAAAAGGAGAAGGAGAAGGTTTTACACAATACTGGTATAAAAAACCTTCCACTGAAACTCCCGCTCTTAAAGTGTCTTATATTTATTTTCAAAAGGCTTGGAACTGGATAATAGGTAGCGGTTTTTATTCTAATGACTTAGAAGAAAAAATATTATTGATGGAAAAATCAATAAGTTCTCATATAAACGACACAATATATAAAACAATTATCTGGGTAGTTTTATTATCCTCTCTTGCTATAGTAATAGCTATATTTGTATCTTTTAGAATTGATAGAACAATTGAAAAATATACTAATACAATTATTGATTATGAGCATAATAAAAGAAAACAAGAGCATATGTTAATACAGCAAAGTAAAATGGCAGCTATGGGAGAAATGTTAGGAAATATAGCGCATCAATGGAGACAACCATTATCTACTATTTCAACTGCTTCAACAGGTGCAAAACTACAAAAAGAGATGGATTGTTTAAGCGATACAGATTTTAATTATGCGATGGATTCGATTAATAATTCTGCACAATATCTTTCTACAACTATTGACGATTTTAGAAACTTTTTTAATCCAACTAACAATAAAGAAACAGAATTTTTATTTTCTGATACGATTAATAAAACCTTAGCTATTGTAAGTCCACAATTTGTAACTAAAGATATTATAATAGTAAAAAAAATTGAAGAGCTAAGCATTAAATCAATAGAAAATGAATTAATACAAGTTCTTTTAAATATATTAAATAATTCAAAAGATGCGTTGATTAAATTAGAAGATGAAAAAAGATTAGTATTTATAAATGCATATATTGAGAATAATGTCATAACAATAGAAATAAAAGATAATGCAAAAGGAATAAATGAAGATATTATTGATAGAATTTTTGAACCTTATTTCACTACAAAACACCAATCTCAAGGAACAGGTATTGGATTATATATGAGTCAAGAGATTATTAATAATCATTTAGGTGGAACTCTTACTGTTTCTAATGAAACTTATTCTTATGATGAGATTGAGTATACAGGGGCTAATTTTTTAATAAAAATACCTATTGTCCCAAAAATAAAAATATCCAGCATAAAAAACTAAGTTTAATAAAAATTAAAAGGATTGATCCTCATTAGCATATAAATTTTGAAATAAAAAACTTTAACTAAATTCGATTTTTTGCGATTTTTTTTAGTTAAACTTCATTCATAAAAGATTTAAACTTTTTTAAATACCTCTAAGTGTTTTAACAAAACTCTTCTCTCCTGAAATTTCAACTTAGGGGTATTTCTTTTAATTCTATAATCTATTTTAAAGACATCTCTAAAATTAATGCAACTTTCTCTAGAGTTACATTTCCTTTTTCACCAATTGCTATCATTCCATGTGATTCTAAAGCTTTTGTAATATTTGAAACTACCTTATCATCTGTTTTATAAGCGCTTAATTTTGTTGGAACTCCAATACTTTGATACATATATTCTATTGCTTCAATAACCATCTCATAATTATGTGGCATATCAAAAACTTCTTTTCCCATCAAAGTTAATTTTTCTTGTTTATCTTCAATCATTACTCTTAAAAGATGTGGTTGAACAACTGCTAAACTTTGAGCATGGTCAAGTCCATAAAATGCTGTAATTTCATGTCCTATCATATGTGTAGCCCAGTCTTGTGGAACACCTGAACCTATAAATCCATTTAACGCTTGATTTGCAAGAAGCATTAAATTTTCTTGCCATAAAGCATCATGTCTATTTGCCCAGTCTTGTGCTAAAACATGTAAACCTTTTAAAATCGTTTGTGCATATCCATCATGTAAAAGTGATGTATTTGGATAAGTTAGATACTGTTCACAAGTATGAACAAAGGCATCAACTAAACCATTTGCAAGTTGTCTATCATCAAGAGTACTCATTACACTTGAATCTAAAACAGCAAATGTTGGATATAAAAGTGGTGATCCAAAATATCTTTTTTCATTTGTTGCTCTTTTTGAAATAACAGTATTAGCATTTGATTCGCTTCCTGTTGCAGGTAATGTCAGAATTGCTCCTAAAGGAAGAGCTTTTGTAACTTGTGTACCTTCTAAGAAATCCCATGCATCACCATCATAAAGTGCAGCTGCTGCAAGATATTTACAACCATCAATTACAGAACCACCTCCAACTGCTAAAATAAAATCTATTTTTTCAGCCTTGATAAGTTCAACTGCTTTATTTAAAGTTTCAACACTTGGATTTGGCTCAACTCCAGAAAATTCACTCCAAGTATAACCGTCAAGTGCAGTTACAACTTGATCATAAACTCCATTCTTTTTTATAGAGCCACCACCATAAACTACTAACACTTTTTGGTCTTTTGTAATAAAATTTACGATTGATTTAATTTGACCTTTTCCAAACTGAATTGCAGTTGGGTTATAATATGAATACTCCATATAAAAATCCTTTATAATTGTTTTAATTAATATTATAGGATAATTTGCATTACAAAGGATTAGAATTTTGAAAATATTTTTACTTTTATTTTTTACAGTTTTTATATGGTCAGCTATTAAACCTCATGATTACTTTACTTGGTTTTTAGAGGTGCTTCCAGCTGTTCTTGCACTATTTGTTTTAGGATTTACTTATAGACGTTTTAAACTTACTACTTTAGTTTATTCACTTATATTGATTCACTGTATTATTCTTATGATTGGTGGTCACTATACTTATGCTCAAGTTCCTTTTTTTGATTTTATAAAAGAAATTTTTAATCAAGATAGAAACAATTATGATAAGCTTGGACATTTTGCTCAAGGGTTCATTCCAGCTATTATTGCTAGAGAAATAATTATTAGAAAAAACATTATAAATTTTGAAGCATGGAGAAACTTTTTTATTCTTTGTTTTTGTTTGGGATTCTCTGCTTTTTATGAGTTAGTAGAGTGGTGGGTTGCCATATTATCAAATGATTCTGCGGATGATTTTTTAGGAACACAAGGTTATATTTGGGATACACAAAGTGATATGGCTTGGGCATTATTTGGTGCTATTTTTGCCCTCATAGTTTTACGAAAATATCATACAAAACAATTACAAAACATTAAAAAAATATAAACTTTCTGATTAATGTAGTAGATTTGATAAAATCATAATCACAGCAGATAAAATAAGAATTGACCCCATAATTATATTAAAAATTTTTAATTTGTTATGTGTATTTAAAAACTTCGTAAAATATAATCCTAAATATCCCCAAAAAGACAATGATAAATAACAAACAATAAAATATATAAAGACAAATATCAAAAGTTTTTCATTTCCAGTAAACATCGAAACACCAGATAATGAAGCAATCCAAGCTTTTGGATTTAACCATTGAAGTAAAAATCCTTCATAAAATCTTAGATTTCTTTTATTTTCATCTTTTATTTCTAAAGAAGAATCAGAACTTGCAATTTTATATCCCATATACACAATAAATGAAAAACCAAAAAATTCCAAATAAGATAAAAAAGATGGATAGATATTTAAAATTTCTGACAATCCAAAACCTATAGAAATCAACAAAAGTGTAAAACCAATAGTAGCTCCTGAAATAAAAGCAAAGGTATTTTTAAAACCATTATTTATACTTGAAGTTACTATCATCATATTCACAGGTCCAGGAGAAATTGACATTACTAAAGAGAAAAGAAGCATCGATAAAAATATTGTTAAACTCATATATTTTCCTAAAATTAAATTTAAAAAAAGTATATAAGTTTTTTAAATTTAATTATTGTACAAAATTGAGTTTATACTCATTTGGAGTACAAGCAACAATTTTTAGAAAGTTTTTATGAAAGTGACTTTGGTCAAAAAAACCACACTCTAAAGCAGTGTCAACAATAGAGTGATTTTTTCTCAAAAGTTCTTTCGATTTATTGATTTTTAGATTTAATAAATATGCATGAGGAGTCATATTCATTTCAGATTTGAAAAGTCTAATTATATAAAAAGGGTTTAAATCAAATTCTTTTGATAACTCATTAATAGAAATATTTTCTCTGTAATTTTCTTCTAAATAAAACATTATTTCTTTAAATCGTTTATCGACAATATCTTCTTTTTCTTCATTTAGAAACAATGAAAAAAATTTAATAAAAAAACTATAAAGGAAATCTTCTTTATCCAATATATAATTATCTGCAAAAAGAAATTCACATAGATTTATATATTCATTATAGAAATCTTCATCCTCTAAAATATCAACTGGAATATTAGCAAAAGTATCAATATCTTTATTTATAATATTTTGTATATTTGCACACCAACTTGGATTTAAATATAACATATAGTAGACATTTAATACATCACTGCAAGAGTTACATGAGTGCACAATATTTGGATTTATTATGCTAATCATATTTTTATCTAAAGTATAAGAAGTCTCTCCATTAAGATAAATACTTACACCTTTTTTATTTACACCTAATGAAAAAGTATCATGAAAATGTTTTTTATAATGCATATTTGAATTGGAATACCTTAACTCAACAAAAGGAAGTCTTTCATCAGTAAATATTTTAGTAAATGTTTTTTCTTGATTCACAATTTATACCTTGGCATTTTGTTTTAAAGTATATATTGAATTTATAAGCAATGTAATAATAATTACACTCCCACCAATCAAGGTGTAAGAACTAGGAATTTCATTAAAAAAAATCCATACCCAAATGGGAGCCATTATTGTTTCAATAATCATAAGTAAGCTAACTTCACTTGCATTTATATATTTTGTTCCATTTGATATTAGAACTCTAGAAATTGGTGTTATTAATAATCCCATACCAGTAACTACTAAAATATTATGAAAATCAATATTTATATTTTCTGCTAAAAAAAATGAAATTATAGATAAAACCAATCCACTAATTGCAATTAAAACTACACGGTTTATCTCTTTATATTTTGATAATAAAACAAAAGAAATAGCAAATGCAATTGTACAAGTCAAAGCAAAAAGATTCCCTTTTAATCCACCTAAGCCTAACTGATCATTGAAAATAATAAAAAGACCTACAAACATAAAAAATGAAGCATAAAAAATATTTTTTCCTACTTTTTCTTTATAAAAAACATAAGAGAATAAAGCTGAAAAAAGTGCAGCTGTTCCAAAAATAATTACTACATTTGCAACGGTTGTACTTTTTATTGCTGAGATAAAAAGAATATTTGAAATTGCCATTAGAGTTGCACACAATAATGAAATACCAAAATAGTTTAATTCAAATTTCTTTATATTTTTACCCTCTTGAATCAAAAGAGTTCCTATCATAGAAAAAAATATAAAAATACCTAAATAAAAAGAAAAAACAAGAGGAGAAATTGTACTAGATTTAATAAAAAGAGATTCTAAACTCATAATCAAAACTCCAATTGAGGTAATAGCTAAACCTTTTGCATTGTTTGACAAGTTCTTAATCCTATGAGAAAATAAGAAGGGAAAGATATCCCCTCTTTTTAAATATTGTAGTAATTTGCTTCTTTGTGAGTAACCACAATGGCGCAAGTTGTTTGCTCTGGATGCATTTGGAATGTTTCTGATAATTCTATTCCAAACTCTTCAGGATTTAATAAATCAAAAATATCTCTGTTCATTGCTAAGTCTGGACAAGCTGCATATCCTGGAGAATATCTACACCCTACATATTGTTTCATTTGAACATCATTTAAAGTATGTCCCTCTTTTGGCACAATATCTAAATCAAGTCTGATTTGTTTATGTAAAACCTCAGCTAAAGCTTCTGCAAGTTCAACCCCGAGTCCATGAACTTGGTAATATTTTGTAAACTCACCTTTGTCATATAAACTTCTTTCATAATCACTGATTTTAAGTCCAGCACTTGCAAGTGTAAAGGCAATAACATCAAGTCTATCATTTGCGAAAAAGTCAGCAATACATCTAAAAGGTTTTCTTTTTTGTCTTGGGAACTCTAATACTTTTATGGCTTCACTTAAAGGTGGTACATTTTTTGCTTCTTCTAGTGAATTAAATAGATATTTTTTATCAAAGATATAAATTTTATTATCATGTGATATACAAGGATAATAAGCATAAATAGCAATTGGTTCAAAAATATTTTTATCCAACAACTCAGCTTTTAGAGCTTGATATGTAGGTTCAACTACTTCTTCTTCATATTTTAAGAACTTAGCTGAATCTTGTTTTCCTCTTTTATATCCCCATCTTTGTCTAAATAAAACCCTATGATTTATCCATTTAAAAATAAGTTCTTTATCTAATTTCTCACTAGTTCTGGCCATTCTTTCCCAAATTGGAGGGAAAGTAAAAGCATTTGGTGAAGGAAGTGGAATCTCTTCATAAGGAGGAATAACAACAGCCTCTTCTTCAACCCTATCACTTGTATCAATAATTTTTATTAAATCAGCGGCAAGTGCTGTGTTATTTTCATCACCTTTTTCAATTCTTTGCATAGAAACAACACCATCAAATGCATCTCTACAATAAAAAATAGGTCCATCATAAAAAGGTCTGCAATACTCATCAATAAAGTTTTTAGTTAAAGCAGCACCTCCAAGAAGTACAGGAACTTTGATTCCTAATCTTTGAAGTTCTTCAAGATTTTCTTTCATAACAGCTGTTGATTTAACAAGTAATCCACTCATACCAATTGCATGGGCTTTATGTTCTTCAAGTTTTTCTATAAAAGTATCTAAACCAGCTTTTATACCAATATTAATAACTTTAAATCCATTATTACTTAAAATAATATCAACAAGATTTTTACCAACATCATGAACATCACCTTTTACAGTTCCGATGATTAAAGTTGTTTCACTCTCTTTTTCTTGTTTTGGTAAATATGGATTTAGTGCATCAACAGTTGCTTTCATAGTTTCAGCACTTTGAAGTACAAATGGTAACTGCATTTGTCCAGAACCAAATAATTCACCAATGATTTTCATACCATCAATTAGCCATTCATTTACTATTGTTTCAGGATTTACTGTATGTCTTAATTCATCAACTAAAGGAAGAAGTCTATCTTTATCACCATCAAGTAATAGCATTTGCACTTTTTCAAGTGGCGGCATATTTTGATACTCTTCATCTGTTTGCTCTTCTTGGGCTTCTACATTTGAGAAGTGATCAATAAAGGCAAATAATGGGTCACCATTTTCATGATTATTGAAAATTAAATTATCACAAGCAGTTCTATCTTCATCACTTATTTTATTTAATGGAATTATATGCTTAACATTTACAATAGCTGATGTTAAACCAGCTCTAACACAATGATCTAAATAAATAGAGTTTAGATAAATTCTAGCTTTTTGGTCAAGTCCAAATGAAATATTTGATAGTCCTAAAGTAGTTCCAACCTCAGGATGTAAAATTTGAAACTCTCTAATAGCTTCCATTGTTTCAACACCCGCTGTTCTATACTCATCATCACCTGAACCAATTGTAAAAGTAAGCATATCAAATACTAAATCATGTGGATCAAAGCCATGTCTATTTACACATAAATCAAAGATTCTCTCAGCTATTCTAATTTTATCTTCTTTTGTTTTTGCCATTCCTACTTCATCAATTACAAGACAAACAAGAGCAGCTCCAAACTTTTTAGCCAAGGCACAAACAGCATCAAACTTTTCTTCACCATCTTCAAGGTTAACAGAGTTAATAATAGCTCTTCCACCTATTTGTTTAAGTGCTGCTTCAAGTGCATATATTTGCGTTGAATCTGGCATTAAAGGAAGTGCAACTTTTTGAGAATAAAGTGCTGTTACCTCATCCATATCTTTTCTTTCATCACGACCTGCAAAGCCTACACTTACATCAATTACGTGAGCTCCTGCTCTTACTTGTTGTTGACCAACACTTAATGTTCCTTCGTAGTCATTTGCTTTTAATAACTCTCTAAAAGCTTTACTTCCTGTTGCATTTGAACGCTCACCAATTAAAAGTGGAGCAGGCTCTTGTTTTAAAGGAACAGTTCCAAATAGTGATGCTAAAGAAGCTTTTAAAAATCCACAAGGTTTTAAAGGAGTTACACCTTCAATTGCACTAGCTAAAGCTTGAATATGCTCAGGAGTAGTTCCACAACAACCACCTAAAAATGCAACACCATTAATATTTAAAAACTCTTTTTGTAAGTTTACAAACTCTTCTGGTTGCATTGGATAGTAAGTTTTACCACCTCTATTTTGAGGAAGTCCTGCATTTGCGTGAACTGATATTGGGAATTTACAAACTTCACTTAATGTTTTAACATGTTTATGAACTTGTTTTGGTCCAGTTCCACAGTTAAATCCTAAAGATAAAATATTAAAAGGAGCCATAATAGCTGCGATTGTTAAAGCATCCGTACCAATTAGCATAGTTCCTGACATCTCAATAGTTACAGATACCATAATTGGAATTTGAGGTGCAGTGTCTGTTAAAGCATGAAGTGCAGCTTTTATTTGAAGTGGATCTTGACAAGTTTCAAGTAAAAAAATATCACATCCACCATCAACTAACCCTTGAGCCATGATTTTATAACCATCATACATAACATCATATTTGATGTGATTAAGTGAAGGAAGTTTTGTTCCAGGTCCAATAGAACCTAAAACATATCTTGGTTTTTCTGGCGTGCTATATTTTTCACAAGTTTTTTTTACAAGTGCAGCACCAAGACGTGAAAGTTCATAAGATGTATGACCAATATCATATTCATCTAAAACCCAAGGCATTGAACCAAATGTATTTGTAGATATTAAATCAGCACCTGATGCTGCATAAGCATCATGAATAGTTTCAAGAACATGAGGAGCTGTTAAATTTAGAAGTTCATTACATCCTTCTAAATCAGCACCTTCATAAATCCATTCTTCACTTTTTATATCTGCTAGTTGAAGCTGTGTTCCCATAGCTCCATCTATTACTAAAACTCTATTTTTTATTATATCTTTGATTGTTTCTAACATTTTTTTCTCTGTATTATTAATTATAATTGTTTTTGATATTTATTATTAGATAGTGTACTTAAATCGTAGTTAAAAAGTTGTTAAACAAAAATCTAACGCTTTTTAATAACAACTCTAATCACACAAGCCTCGCCTTGATGACCAATTCCCTCATCTAAAATCACTATCTCTTGGGTAATATTTTTTTCACATGAATTAAAATGATTTTTAAAATCCTCAATAGTATATAAAAGATCTAAATCTTTTGGTCCACCACTATTGTAAGTTAATTGTTTTGTTGAAAAAAACTCACCAATAAAATAGCCATTTGATTCTAAAGAATTTTCTATTTTTTCAAATAAACTTTCTCTTTCATTTTTATACATATGTAAGTATGAAGCCACGATTACATCGTATTTTAAAGAATCATCCCAATGATTTAAATCCATACAAAAAGTTTTTATTTCTAAATTTTCTTCTTTACTTTTTAAATCCAATTTTTCTAAACCAACATCAGATGCATCAATAGCGCTTACTTCAAAACCATTTCTTGCAAAAAATATAGCGTTTCTTCCTTCTCCTTCACCTAAACATAATAACTTCTTGTGATTATTTAATAACTGTAAATTTGAAGATAAAAATTCATTTGCTTTTGTTCCATAAAAATAATCAGCTTTTGAAAACTTACCATTCCAAAACTCTTTTTGGCTCATAGGTTAACCTTTTTATTTTAATTTATCTAAATTGTTTTACTATTTTTTTTATCAATTTTACATTATACCTTTTAAAAGTTTAAATGCGACTAAGTTGCATTTAAACTTTCTTTAACTACTATTCATTTTCTGCAACTAAGTTGCAACAATATACTTTAAATATTTAGGAGATAAATTTAATGAAAAAAATAAGCACTTTAGTATCACTTTTACTTTTAAGTAATTCATTTACATTCGCAAATTCATTATCAATAAAAGAGGCTTTTGAAAAAGGAAAAACATCAGCAGATATAACTGTTTATCATGAAAACACTGATGCTAAAAATTCTCAATCAAACTCAGGATTAACTTCTGGTTCGCTTGGATTAAACTATGAAACAGATAGTTTCAATGGATTTTCTACTTCATTAGGATTTAGAGCAAACCACGAATTTTATGAAAAAAACAAAGGGGTAGATTACGAAGAAGCTTATGGAAATGACGCAATTATGAATATTGCATCTTTAAAATATGCAAATGAAGATTTATCTATTTCAATTGGTAGACAAGAAATTGATTTAGAATGGCTTGGAGATTTTAATGAAGCAATAGTAGCCCAAATTATAACGATTCCTGAGAATAATATAACAATGGGGTATACAAAAAGACAAGCAGAAATTGGAATAGATTTTGTTGAAGATTTTAGAAATATCAATGAAAATAAAGGTGTTTATGTAATTGATGTAAAAAACACTAATTTTGAAAATATACAATTAAATCCTTATTTTTATTCAGCACCAGATCTTGCAGATTTTTATGGATTCAAATTTTCTTATGATAATGATTTATTTGGAACAACAGCACATTATGCTTTATCAAGTGAAGATACACGAAAAAATGGAAATATTTATAATTTAGAAGCTAGATTAAATATTTTTGGTTTAGCACTTAGTTCTGGATATATAGGAACACAAAAAGATGTGGGTGCTGGAAATATCTCAAACTTTGGTGACAATATGAGTCCACTTGATGATGGTGAGCAAGTTTATTCAGCAGATGCAAAAACTATATATGCAACAGCTTCATACCCTATTAATGATTTAACATTAAAAGCAATTTATGGAACTACACAATTTGGTGAAAATAATTTAGATGCTGATGAATTTAATTTAATTGCTGAATATTCTATAAGTGAAGAGTTAAGTACTGCTCTTACTTATGTTGATTATAAAGAAGATCAAAATGATTCAAATTATGAAAAATTATTTGCAAATATCACTTATTCATTTTAAAAGGAAAATATCATGAAATTTTTAATCCCATTATTTTTATTATTTAATTTTGTTTACGCACAAACAAATATAGTTGTAAGTATCTTACCTCAACAAACTTTTGTTGAAAAAATAGGAGGTGATAAAGTAAAGGTTACCACAATGGTAAAACCAGGAAGCGACCCACACTCTTATGAACCAAAACCATCACAAATGAAAGATATTTCAAATGCAAAAATCTATTTTCCAATTGGTTTAGAGTTTGAAAATGCCTGGCTTAATAAATTTGCCTCACAAAATAAAGATATGAAATTTGTTGAGATGACAAAAGGTATTGAACTAATAAGTATGGCAAAACATCACCACCATCATCATGAAGAAAATCATGAACATGAAAGGGAAGAATTACCCTATGAATGGGCTGGAATTTTTGAATTAAAAAAAGGTACATATAATTGGAGCTTTTCAAAAGTAGATGGTAAATATGCAGATTCCGCTATGAAAATGTTAATAATCAAAGCAGATAAAAAAAGTGATAATTTAATAGAAACTTATGAAAAAACTGCAAAAGATGCATTTGAAAAAAATAAAACAACTATTGCAAAAAATGGCGATTTATTAGAAACAAATGATGCTTTTTATGAATTAAATTTTGATGAAAAACAAAAGGTTTCTACATTTAAAATTGATATTAAAGAAGATGGAAAATATCTATTTTTTACAGAACATATGCCAACAGAATTTGAAGCTGATGAACACTTCTTTAAAGATTTAGCAAAGAATGATATTGAAGCAATAACTACTTTTCCAAAAGAAGATGAGCATCAACATGGAAAAGATCCTCACACTTGGACGAGTCCATCAAATGTGAAAATTATGGCAAAAAATATTTATGATACATTAGTAGAGTTTGACCCAAATAATAAAAATTATTTCGAAAGAAATTACTCAAAATTTATTGAAGAAATAAATCAAACTGATAAACAAATAAAAGATACATTATCTGTTTTACCAAAAGATTCTAAATTTATGGTATTTCATCCATCTTGGGGATATTTTGCAAAAGAATACAGTTTAGTTCAATTAGCAATAGAAGTAGAAGGTAAAGAGCCAAAACCAAAAGTTCTTCAAAAAATTATTGACGAAGCAAAAGAACAAAATGTAAAAGCAATATTTACACAAACAGAATTTTCAGACAAAAGTGCTAAAGCAATAGCAAATGAGTTAAAAATAAAAGTTTTAAAAGAGACTCCTCTGGCAAAAGACTGGTCAGAGAATTTAATCAAAATGGCAAATGCAATTGCAAACAACAAATAAAGCAATTTCTATAAACAAACTTTTTTTCAAGTATGAAAAAGAGTTTGTCTTAAAAGATATAAATCTACAAATAAATAAAAAAGATTTTCTTACAATTCTTGGACCAAATGGTGGTGGAAAAACTACACTTTTAAAACTAATTTTAGGAATAAACCCAATAACTCAAGGTGATATTAAAATTTTTGGAAATAAACTTCTAGATGAGATTTCAAATATTGGATATGTTCCTCAAAATACAAATATTAATCTTAATTTTCCAATTAGTGTTATTGAAGTTGTTATGATGGGACAAAACAATATTAAAAAAAGAATCTTTGGTTATAAAAAAGATGAAAAAATTAAAGCCTTAGAAGTTTTAAAAAAAGTAAATATGCAAGATTTTGCCAACTCAAAGATTTCAAATCTTTCAGGAGGACAAAGACAAAGAGTTTTAATTGCAAGGGCTTTATTTTGTAATCCAAAGATTTTACTTTTAGATGAACCAACGTCAAACATCGATATAACAGGTTGTGAACAAATTTATCAAACTTTAGAAGAGTTAAATAAAGAGATTACTATTGTAGTAATTAGTCATGATATTTCAGTTGTTTTAAAATATGCCTCAAAAGCTGTTTATATAAATAAAAAACTAACTTACCACGACTTATCAAAAATGAAAAATGATTTTAAAAATATAGAGTCTCATATTTGTGAGATTGAACTTTTAGAGATGTTAGGAAAATGCAAATGTTAGAATCACTTTCATATACTTTTATTCAAAATGCCTTAATAGCAGGAATTTTAGTAAGTATTATTACAGGAATAATTGGTTCATTAATTGTGGTAAATAAAATGGTGTTTTTATCAGGAGGAATAGCACATAGTGCTTATGGAGGAATTGGTTTATCTATTTATTTTGGACTTCCAATGCTTTTATCAACTTCAATTTTTTCAGTATTTATTACTATATTAATAGCTATATTAACTTATCAAAAAAGAGAAAATCTAGATACGATTATAGGTCTTACTTGGGCAATTGGAATGTCTTTTGGTATTTTATTAGTTGATTTAACACCTGGATATAATTCTGATTTGATGAGTTACTTATTTGGTTCTATTTTAGCTGTGAATAGTGATGATATTTTATTTATGTCAGTTTTATTAGGATTTATAATCTTAACTTTACTATTTTTTTATAGAGATATTTTAGCTGTTTCTTATGATAGTGAATATGCAAATTTAAGAGGTATTAAAACAAAAATTTTTTACACATTAATACTTATATTATCAGCTCTTAGTATTGTTATTGCTATTAAAATAGTTGGACTTATTCTTGTAATTGCCTTGCTTACAATTCCTATTTATATCGCTCAAAGATTTTGTAGTACTTTATTTAGTATGATGATAGTTTCAGGGATTTTTTCTATGATATTTACTATTTTTGGATTGGTAGTTTCATATAATTATGATTTAAGTTCAGGACCTTCAATTATTCTTGTTAGTTCTATTTGTATGTTTTGTGTAATTATTTTTCAATTTTTAAGAAAAAAAGTAAAACCTATTTAAAGGTTTTACTTTATAAAAGATGCCCCATTTTCTCTTTTTTTACTTCTAGATATTCATAGTTATATTCACAACTATTCATCACAATTGGTATTCTTTTATTAATATTAACATCTTTTAATGAAGTTAGTTTCAAAGGATTATTTGTCATTAAATTTATTTTTTTTATATTAAAATATTTTAATATTTCATCAACAATACTGTAATCTCTGTAATCTTGTTTAAAACCTAAAAGCTCATTTGCCTTTATTGTATCGTGTCCAAAATCTTGTAAATTATAAGCATTTACTTTATTTAAAAGCCCTATCCCTCTTCCTTCCTGCCTTAAATAAACAATCATTCCACCATCTTTTGAAATTTGTTTTAAAGCATAATCTAACTGTTCTCCACAATCACATTTTTTGCTTTTAAACACATCCCCTGTTAAACATTCAGAATGAATTCTTACCGTTGGAATAGTAGGTAATGTATTAGTAAAAACTACTAAATGTTCTTTATTATTATCTTTAAATGATTGAATTTTAAAATCACCATATTGTGTAGGAAGATTTGCTATTTTTGATATTTCTAAGTTCATATTATTTATTCACTTTTTTAAACTAATTTTAGCAAAAAAATCTTATTTGCAACTTAGTTGCATAATATTTCAATTAGTACAATCAGTTTTTACTTTATCTACTAAAGTTATATACCACTGCTTATCAATTTTTGTAATATAAAATACTATATTATAGGGAATCACTACTTCATAACTTGTTTTTTCTATATTATTTGCTATTTTAATCTCTTCTTCACTATAAGTATTTATTTTTAATAAATTTGCCTCTTTCATTATATTTGATAAATAAGGCTGTATATTAGTACTTATAAAAACCCCTTCTTTATTCCAACCATAATATTTATCATCATAAGGACTACAATTAAAAATGACCTCTTCTTTTTTTATTTCAAAAGAGTCTATTTCATCACTTATTTCATCAATTTGTAATTTTTTGTTAAAAATAAATTTATTATTTTGATTATCTTTTAAAACTTCATATAGTCCATAAGGGGGATTAATAAACCTGCTATTTAATGTTTCTAAATCTTTTTGTTTTAACAAAAATAAAATATGATTTATATCACTTAATAGCTCATCTGAAATAGCTTCTCGCTCTAAAACCACTTTTTTCTTTACTTCTACAACTATATTTTTTTCTATTTGATTTACAGAACAAGCACTAATAAATAATGCAAAAAGTATTAGTATAAATATGTTTTTTATTCTCATAATTGGTTATGCCTATAAAATTATTTTGTTTAATATAACATTTATTTCTCTTAAATGTCTAAATGTTTTTTATAAAGAGTCAATTTTAATATTATCTTAGATAAAATAAAGCCTTAAAATTTAATCATTAGGAATTAATAAAATGACTGAGTCAAAATATATATGGATGGATGGAGAATTTGTAAATTGGCATGATGCTAAAGTGCATGTTTTAAGTCATACTCTACATTATGGAAATGGTGCTATTGAAGGTACTAAAGCTTATAAAACAGTAGATGGTAGATGTGCTATTTTTAAACTTAATGAACATACTAAAAGATTATTAAACTCTTCAAAAATGACACTAATGAACGTTCCTTTTACACTTGAAGAATTAAATAAAGCACAAATTGAATTATTACAAAAAAATGAATTATTTGAAGGTGCGTATATTAGACCTTTAGTATATTTAGGTTACGGTGTTATGGGATTATATCACAAAGAAGCACCTGTAAAAGTTTCAGTTTCTGCTTGGGAATGGGGAGCTTATTTAGGAGAAGAAGGTCTTAAAAAAGGTGTTAGAGTAAAAATATCTTCAATGACAAGAACTCCTAATACTTCAGGAATGGGAAAAGCAAAAGCAGTAGCAAACTACTTAAATTCTCAAATGGCAAAATTTGAAGCTGTTGAAGCTGGATATGATGAAGCATTATTAAGAGATGACCAAGGTTATATTGCAGAAGCAAGTGGTGCTTGTTTCTTCATCGTAAGAGATGGAGCTTTAATTACCCCTCCAAATGACAATTCACTTGAATCAATTACACAAGCAACTGTTATTGATTTAGCGGCTGATTTAGGAATTCCAGTTCTTAGAAGAAGAATTTCAAGAGAAGAAGTTTATATTGCAGATGAAGCATTCTTTACAGGAACTGCTGCTGAAATAACTCCAATTAGAGATGTTGATGCAAGAATCATCGGTTGTGGGTCAAGAGGACCAATTACAGAGAAAATTCAATCAGCATACTTTGATGTAGTAGCTGGAAAAAATGAAAAGTATATTAAGTATTTAACATACGTTAACTAATCTTTATTACTATATAGTTAACTAAACAATTAAATCAAGGGAAATTATGCCAATAGATAACGACTATTTTAAAAACAGACAACAGAACAACGGTGGTGGGAATAACAACAATAGCAATGGAGGGGGAGGAAATTTTCAACCTCCTTTTGAAACACCTGAATTTTTCAAAAATCTTGGGAAAAAAGCAGGTATGTTATATGTAGTAATTATTATTATTGCTGCTTTATTCATATTTAAACCATTTGTGATTGTAGAATCAGGTGAAGTAGGTATTAAAAGTACTACAGGTAAATATGAAGAAACACCTTTAAGACCAGGTTTCCATTTATATATTCCAGGTTTCCAAAAAGTTGTATTAATAGATACAAAAGTTAGATTAATGAATTATGCTTCAATTGAAGTTGGTGGCAGCATGGATCAAAGTATTAGACTTAATCCTGCAATCAATATTCTTGATGCAAGAGGTTTACCTGTTTCTATTGAATTAACGGTTCAATATAGATTAACAGCTGAAGGTGCACCTACAACTATTGCTAACTGGGGATTCTCATGGGAAGATAAAATTATTAACCCTGTTGTAAGAGATATTGTTAGAAATATAGTTGGTATATATACAGCAGAAGAATTACCAACAAAAAGAAATGAAATTGCAGTTAAAATTGAAAATGGTGTAAGAGCAAATATTGATGCACTTCCAGGTACACCTGTTGCATTATTATCTGTTCAATTAAGAGAAATTGTATTACCTCCAAAGATTAAAGAACAAATTGAAAGAGTTCAAATTGCAAATCAAGAATCAGAAAGAGTAAAATACGAAGTTTTAAGAGCTAAACAAGAAGCTGAAAAAAGAGCTGCTCAAGCAACTGGAGAAGCAGAAGCTAAGAGAATTGAAGCTCAAGGTAGAGCAGATGCTGTAACTATTGAAGCAAAAGCTCAATCAGTAGCTAATAAATCTATAGCAGAATCTTTAACTCCAAGTTTATTACAAATGCAACAAATTGAAGTTCAAGGCAAATTCAATGAAGCACTTAGAGAAAACAAAGATGCTAAAATTTTCTTAACACCTGGTGGATCAACTCCAAATATTTGGGTTGATACAAAAGACAAAGCAAGAGATACAACTATAAACCAATAAGGAAAAAAGAGCAGGAAGCTGCTCTTTTTTTATAAATATGAAAATACATTCTTCTTCATTAATATTCATTCTTACTTTAATAACAATTTCTTCTGTTTATTCAAAAGAAAATAATCTAGAAACAAATATTGATTCAATTCTAAAAATTAAACCTGAAATTAATTACAGTGAAAATTTAAAATATCAAGAAATAAATAAATATAAAGAATCAAAAAATAAAGAGATAAAATCACATTATGACTTTGGTTTTAATCTAGATGTGAATAAAGAAGAACGTACCATTGAAGGTATTAAGATTGATGTGGGAACAAACTTTTAAAAGGAAAATTATGGAACAAGTTAATAAAGTTGATTGGGAAAAGATGGATGGGTTAATCCCCGTTATTACTCAAGATGCAACAACAAATGAAGTTTTAATGCTTGCATATATGAATAAAGAGGCACTAGAACTTACAATTAAAACAAATTTTGCCCACTATTACAGTAGAAGTAAACAAAGAATCTGGAAAAAAGGTGAAAGTTCAAATCATCTTCAAGAGCTTGTTGATATTTTAATTGATTGTGATAATGATACGATTCTTTTAAAAGTTAATCAAGAAGGTGTAGCTTGTCATACAGGAAGAAAATCTTGTTTCTTTACAAAACTAGATACAAATGAAACTATAAGTGAAGTAGAAATCAACACTACAAATGCTTATGGAGTAATTGATACTTTATATCACACTATTCAAGAGAAGAAAAATGATGATCCTAATAAATCATACACAGCAAAACTTCTTCAAGGTAAACAAAATTCAATGTTGAAAAAAATAGTTGAAGAATCAGGAGAATTTACTTTTGCAATAAAAGATAATGACACTGAAGAAATCATCTATGAAGCAGCTGATATTACATATCACGTTTTAGTGGCACTTGCTTCTAAAAATATAAGTCCAGATAGAGTAAAACAAGAACTTGCTAGAAGATTTGGAATTTCAGGAATTGAAGAAAAAAATTCAAGAATAGATAAATAGCATTTCATAAAAAGAGCTAAAAAGCTCTTTTTATTTTCTAAAACTTAGTGGCAACCACATCCAGTTCCACAACTTTCACCTGAACTTTTAGCTTTTTCTTGCTCAGCTTTAATTTTTTGACCTTCAGTAGAACAAGCACTAACACCCGCTGGCATTGATGGTTGAATTGCTGAATTACTAATATTATCATCAACACCATCTAAAAATGCAATAAGTTTATCAGCAGCTATCATATATCTTTTTGCTGAAATTGATTCAGGTGCAAAATAAACAACAGGTTTACCAGTATCTCCACCTTCTCTAATAGCAGGTTCAATTGGTAAGTTTGCTAATACTTGAGTATCATATTGAGTAGCTAATGCTTCACAAGTTCCCATTCCAAAAATATCAGATTCTGTATTACATGAAGGACAAATAAATCCACTCATATTTTCAACAATTCCAGCAACTGGAATATGAAGTTTTTTAAACATATCTAAAGATCTTCTTGAATCATCTAAAGCAACATGTTGAGGAGTAGTAACATTAACACCCGCACTTACAGGAACACTTTGAGCTAAAGTTAATTGAGCATCACCAGTTCCTGGAGGCATATCAATAAATAATATATCTAACTCTTCCCATAAAATATCTCTTAATAATTGTTGGATTGCTTTCATAATCATAGCACCTCTCCAAATAAGTGCTTGACCTTCTTCCATTAACATACCCATTGACATAACATCAACACCATAAGCATTTAAAGGTTTTGCTTTATCTCCAACAACTTCTACTTCTTTACCTTGTAAACCCATCATACGAGGAATATTTGGTCCATAAATATCAGCATCTAAGATACCTACCTTTTTACCTTGCATAGCAGCTGCCACAGCAAGATTTACAGTAGTAGTTGATTTTCCAACTCCACCTTTTCCTGAACTTACCATTACAATCTTTTTAATTTGAGGTGCAATATTTTTTCCACTTACACTATTACTTGATTGTTTTGCTTCTTGAGGCTTATTGAAATTTAATGTTAAGTTCATTCCAATAGCACTTAGACAGGCAGTAATTTCTTTTGTTAATTGAGCTTCAACTTCAGGTGCTGTTGATGTAATATCAAGTGAAACTAAACAATTTGTTCCATTTACTTGTACATCTTTTACAAAACCAAAATCTATAATTGATTTTGCAAAGCCAGGATACTTAACTTTTTCTAATTCTTTTTTAATATCTTCTACATTAGCCATGTAAAATTCCTTTAATTTTTTAAATTTTCATTATTATAATTAAAATAGGATAATTCTTGTCTTAATTAACATATTTTTTGTCTAATATTATGCTATATGCAAGCTATATATAAGCTGTAAAATTAAAAAATAATTAAATAAGGAGTGATCTAGTATGTTTCGTTTAATTTTTGTAACACTTCTTTTATTTATAAACATTAATGCATCTATGAGTAAAGAGAGATTAGAGTCTTTTATAGAAAAACCATATATATTAGGAGAAAAAGATAAAAATATTCCTGTTTGGGAGATATTAGATAAAAATAAAAAACTACATTCATATATTTTTGAAACTTATGATTACGCTCCAATAGCAGGTTTTTCTGGTGGAAAAATGAATTTACTTGTTAGTATTGATTTACAAGGAAACTTTTTAGATGTACATATTTTAGAACAAGATGAACCTGTATTTGTGTCAGGTTTAGGAATTATTCCTTTTATAAATTTTCTAAAACAATACAAAGGTAAATCTTTAAAAAATAGTATCAAAGTTGGTACATCAAAAGACCAAACAAGCTCTGTACACATAGATGGAGTAACAAAAGCTACGGCTTCTGTTAAAATTGCCAATGACATTATCTTAGGTTCTGCTGTTCAAGTAGCAAAAGAGAAATTATTAGGTGTTGCTCCAAAAGAGATACATAATCCTAAAAAAGATTTATTTGAAAAGTAT
>JAHIWE010000006.1 GCA_018816105.1 bacterium
AACTCTTTCGATTGGCCAATTTTTAGCTTCAGCCATGATTTCATCCATTCCATAAACTCTATCATTAATAAAGTTTTTGTCATGCCAACCATTTTCAAATATAATATTTAACATTCCATACATAAATGGAATATCCGTTCCTGGTCTAATTTGTGCATATAAATCTGCTTTTGCAGCAGTTTTAGTAAATCTAGGATCTATTACAATAATTTTTGCGTTATTTCTTTCTTTTGCTTTTAAAAAATGTTGAAAACCAACTGGGTGATTAACAGCAGGATTTGCTCCAAAAATTATAATCGCTTTAGAATTCTGAATATCTCCTAAGGAATTTGTCATAGCACCATAACCCCATGTATTTGCCACACCGGCAACTGTTGAGCTATGTCAAATTCTAGCTTGGTGATCTATATTATTAGTTCCAAACATTCCAGCAAATTTTCTATAATAATACGATTGTTCATTATTAAATTTTGCTGATCCTAAAAACATTGTTGAATCAGGTCCTGACGTTTTTCTTAAATCTTCAAGTTTAGAAGCAATACCATCTAATGCTTCATCCCAAGAAATTCTTTGCCATTGACCATTTTTCTTAACCATTGGATGTTTTAGTCTAACTTCTGATCTAACCATATCAATCATATCGGCACCTTTACAACAGTGCCCTCCAAGAGATACAGGATGATCTTGAGCAACTTCTTGTCTTACCCACACACCATTTTGAACTTCTGCTATAACACCACAACCAACTGAACATGCTGTACAAATAGATTTAACCATTTTTGAACCTGGAAAAGGATTTTTAATCTCTTCAACAGTTGCAGCTCTAGTTGCTGTAGTACTTGCAAAAGATGATGTAACTCCAAATGCAGTTGCAACTGCAGCCATTTTCATAAATGACCGTCGTCCTACTTTTGCATTTAGAGACTCATATGTATTTGCTGACATACTATTTCCCTTTTACTTATTTTGCGTTCTTGTAAAATTCTTCCCAAGCCGCAGACTTTTTGTAAAGAATCTCTTTTTTTCTAGATTCTCCAACAACAACACCATTATTACTATCATCTTGAACAGATGATTCGCCAGTAGCAGCCAATACACTTGTACCAGCAGCAACAGCGGCACCAGCAGCAACAATTGCAGTTTTCTTAGCGAATTCTCTTCTGCTTTGTTCCATGACTGACCCTCCTTATAGAAATTAAGCCCCTAAAAACCACTCTTAAAAACTTAAGGTTTTTAAAAGTCATTTTATTAAGAGACTTTATTCAAAAAGCAAAAACTTTCTCAATAAAATCTCTAAAAAAGCCTAAGCTTTTTTAGACTTCTGTTTCTCCAACACTTACAATATCAACAGGACAAGCTTCTTCTTCTTTTGGTCCCAATGCTTTTAGTGCTTTATTTCTTGCTCGTCTTTCTAGCTCTTCATCTGAAATAACTTCACAAGCCTCTTCTTTTACAATTCTTTGTTTAACTGCTGCTTTTGGAACTTCTAAATATAATCTTTCAAAGGCAACAAAAGAGTGTAATACAACCATTAATTCTTTGTATATTTTAGAACTTTTATGTTCAAAAATATCTTTTGCAAACTCTTCTATAAATTCATTTAAAATTTGTGCAAAAATACAATGAACTGTATTTTCATACTCTTTTTCTCCATTAGCAATATTATTACAAAGTTGAGACATAAATGAAAATAAAAACCCAACTGAATCTTCATATTCAAAATAGTTCTTTTCATCTCTTCTTAATTTTGTTTTAGCAACAAAATTTATCATCTCAACTCTTTTTTTCCCAGACTCTACCCCTTCATCATAAAATGATGCTGTTTGTCTGATTTTTTTACTTGTTGGATTATGAAATAAATCATCAAACTCTTTTATTAATGCTACATTTGAAGTAGGGTCTAATAAAGCTAAAATATTTTCTAAAGCTTCCCCAGAAGTTTCATCAAGGGGATTCTCTTTTAAAATTTTTATTAATCTTAATAATTCAAAATAGTTTTCACTTTTTGAACTCTCCACAAAAAAATTTGCAAAAAGATTGTAGTAAAGAGCTCTTGCTTTATTTATTGCTTGATTATCTTGCATTGTTTAATCCTTGATTTTTTTGGTCAAAATAGCTTTGCATCATAATTTTTGGTTTACAATCAGCACAGCAATATAAACTTCTCTCTTTTACAGGATCACTTGAAAAAATAGGAGCCATCATTGCAGCAATTTTAGCTATTGATTTAGAAGTTGCAAACTCTTTTCCACACTCAACACAGGCAAAAAGTGTATCTTGAGCTAAAACACTATCTTTAAACCATGATGGTTCTAATTCAATAATATCTCTTTTGATTGTAAGACAATCTTTTTCTGGACATGAAACTTCACAATAACCACATGATGTACATAAACTTGGATTTAATCTTAAAGTATTATCTTTAGCATCAGCAATTAAGGCTCCAACATTACAAGCTCCAACACAAACTAAACATAAAGTACAATTTACTTCTTTTACTTCTACTTTTCCATAATGTACATGTTCACCTGTTGTAACAACACCTAAGTTCTCATTACCTACTAGTTTTTGAAGTCTATGTGAGAATATTTCTCTTTTTTTAAGAGTGTCTTGATTAAAATTAAAATATGAATCTTCAACAAAAGAAACCTCTTTTAGTGCAAGTTCAAGCTCTTCAATATCCATAGCAACTAAAACAGCATCTTTGCCATATTTTTTTTGATAAATATCATTTAAAATACGAATAACATCCCCTGTTCCTTTAGAGATAAAATCACTATAAAAAATAACTTGAGATCCAGATATTTGTAAAAGAGTTAATAATGAAGCTTCATGTAAAAACTTTTCACCCTCAACTGCAAATGGTAAAACACCCTCTTTTAAAGAAATCTCCAAATCTAACATATTCATTTTTTCAGGAATAATCAAAGGATGAGTCTCTTTATAAAATTTACTCATTTCAAAAAGCGATTCTTTGTTTGTTGGAGCATAATCAATTGCACCACTTGGACAAACAGAAACACAACCTCCACAACCATGGCAATCAATTTGAGAAAAACCTAAAGTTTTTGTTTTATCATCTTTTGTAATAGCAACAGTTGGACAAACTTCCTCACACTTAGAACAAATTTCTTCTCTTCTTCCATGATACTGGCAAATATTTTGATCGTATGTTGTAAATTTTTTATATGAGTATGAACTGATATTTTGTTTTAAAGTTTGTATTACTTCTTCTATAGATGATAAGTTTGGATCAAATGTTCCACTTTGATTTAATCCCATTTGTTTAGCATCAAACCAAACTATTTGAGATACATTTAAAGTTACATCTTCACCCTCATCATCAACAATTACTTGAAGATTTCCAATATGACCAGAGATTGATTTTAAAATCTCTTCATTTATTGAAAAAAGTTCAATATCTTCTGATTTAGCTTTTGATATAAATAAATCTGTATCTTCTTGATTTGAAGTGATTAATAATACTTCATTTGAAACTTCTTGAGAGTATGAGATATCCTGCGCAAAATCATATTTAGTTGCTGCAATTTCATAAAGTTTTGAAACGTTTTTAATTTTATTTGATAAAGAATCTTGTGAATTTTTAATATAAAAATCTATCTCTTGAGCAGTTAATTCACAATCTACTTCTTTTGAGTTTGAAATTAAGAAATCTTTGTTTTTTGTCTCTTCAATATTTGATGTTACAAATATCTGCTCACTAATGGGAAAATCAAGCCCTGAAGCATTATAATAAATAAATTCTTGCATAAACTATGCCCTTTTTAGTAAAAAATATTTTACCTATTTTATATGTTTAAAAATTAAACAACCCTTAAAAATGAAATTATTTTTTACCATTTTACTTTAATATGTAACTTTACTTAACTACTTATTTAAAGTATATTTTTTAATTTTTTATGTAAACTTCTATATGTTAAAAAGATTACCTATTATTATGTTTATATTTATTATTTGTTATATTTACTTCAAAGATGATGTATTTAAAGAGAAAACCCTATTTGTTGGTTCTTCTTTACCTAATACTGGAATTATAAAATCTTGGGGTGAAGCGGTTATTAGTGGAACTAATAGTTATTTTAATTATGCTAATGAGAATAATATTATAAAAAACAAGAAAATAGAATTTTTATTTTATGATGATAAATATGAACCTGAACTTACTTTTGAAAATACAAACAAACTAATCT
>JAHIWE010000037.1 GCA_018816105.1 bacterium
ATCTTCAATTCCCTGGTCTGAAACTGCAGTTCCGATACTCTTTCTGGCATGCCCTCTTAATTCCTTTCCGTAATTTATTGCACCAGTAACAATTCTTATCGATTTATCGTCCCAGTATTCTTTTCCTTGAGCCCTAACTGTAGAACTCAAAGCTACTAACATTTTATTTTTTGTTCCTTCAGATAACATTTTTATTACCTCATTAATTTGTACCTATCCCAAATAACCCAAAAAATTTATCAATTAAATTTGTTATCCCTAATACCCCCACCAGACCCAATATTGCCATCACAAACCATCCATAAAAATTCTGTTTCATTACTAATATAAAATTCATCAATCCACTATCAGATATATTATTGCCTGTATGAGCTCCTACTGCAAAACTTGCCAATAATACTGCAAATGGGATTATATCCCAATATTTATCTCCCCAATACATTAACAACATTGTTGTTCTAAAAATCATAGCTCCTATTACAAAAGCCAACAGTTGAATACTCCCAACATGAAATATGGCAAAAGTACTACTACTAACTAATACTACTATTATAAATTGAAATATTTTATTTCCCATCCAACCAAGTTTATCATAGTCACTTAAAGCTTCCATAGCCATTATCAATAAAATCGGTATTGCCAACAACCAAAATAACTCTTCTATTACAGGGACTGTTACATCATTAATATAGTATTCCCAAAATATTGGCAGTTCACCACTGACTGCCGCTAATAAATTAGATGTAGGGAGTTTTACTGCACTGAATGCTGAATATAGAAAATTTGTTTGTTCACCCCCCAATATTTTTATTGTTGCTCCAATAAAAAACCATAACAAAAAACCTACAGTAAAACTTGAACAGCTTTTTAAAAAATCTATTTCTAATGTAAAAACTTCAAGCTTTGTAGCTACTATAGAAAATATAAGAATAGCCATGTAAATTGTACCCAATGCTATTGCTTTTAAAGAATCATTATGAAAACCCCAAATCGACAAATAAGCTAACCCTACAAAAGCCATAAGTATGAAAATTATCCAAAATACAGAGCCGGTTTTGTTTTCATCTACCATTTTAAAAAATTAAAAAAAAGAAAAAAAAGTTTAATATCTTTTAAGAGATATCAAACAATATGGTTTGAGATGTTGCAGAACCTACTGCTGTTCTTGAAGAATCATCCCTAAAACCTACACCAGTCAATATTGTGTTTCTGGTATCAGTTTTTTGTCCTTGATAATCTCCAAGTTCAACATATCTCATTCTTGGGTCAAAATCTGCATTAATCCCACTCTGGGTCTTAACATAGAATTCTACCGTACTTTGAGACATCAAATCTCCATCTGCTGTCATACCTACTGGATGAGCTGCTTTATAAACCTTTTCATAAGCATTTAAAGCAACAACATCATTAGCTGATAAAGCGGCTTCTGATAACATTACTCCATCTTGTTTAAGGTATAATGTAGCAGGGTCCCAATCATCTGCATTTGAATCATCAGCTATATTCATTGCAAATAATGCTTCTTTACCACCAGCTTGGTTTGCTGATTGAGGTTCAAATGTCAATTCATATTTCAAAAACCCGTTTGCCGCAATTGTTTTAGCTGTACCAGTTGATGTTGTAAAAACCTCTACAGACGCATTGACATTAACAAAATCAGTTGTGTTGTCACCTCCAGTTTTTGCACCTCTACTGTTTGCTCCATAAAGGTTCGCTCTAGCATCCATATCATATGCTTTTACTTTAAGCAACGAATGTTGTGATGCATCAATTGTTATTTCTACAGGGTCTTGCTGTAACATATCTGGTGTGATTTTAAAAACACCATTAGCGTTGTTTGTGTCTTGTGCTGTTTGAACATATACTTCATATCCTTTTTCACTTGTACATTGTAATACATCAGATAATGTAGTAAATGCACTATTGGTTGCACCTACTGATATAGTCTGTGTTGTTACACTGCCTGTATCTAAGTTTTTTAGATACAAAGTACCATTTAGATATGCCGTAGTTGTTGCCAACGCATCATACAGCCTTGCATTCAAATCCAATTTTGGATTATTACTGCAAAAGTCGCTCTTTACTATCGTTTCTGTAGTTTCGGTTTGTGTTTCTGTAGATATAGTGCTTAGCTTATTTACTCCATAAGCAGTAAGTCCGCCAAACGCTAACACCAGAACCGCAACCAAAGCTATTACTTGTCCTGTGCTCATTCCCATTTTATTTTTCCTCCTTTAATTTTTAGAACCTTTAACAACTTCAAAGTGTTTAGCTAAATGTACATAAACCGCACACAAGCGTTTAACTTTTAATTGGTTGGAGAACCAATTGTTGTGTTTAGTTCCTATTATAATGTGTTTATACACATTATATATGTCCGAAATATGTAATAATATATATATATTGTTATATAAAAAAATATAATTTATAAAGATACTGTACTATTCTTGAAAACTTTGAATTTTTCACTAATTATAGGGTTAGTTCTCAGTTGGTAAATAATATCACCTATATTAATTAAAAAAACAAACCACCCTTTAAAAGGAAGAAACCACTCCCCCGACAACATCCTTACACTGGCCAATTCTATTGTAAATAAAAGTATTAACACCAGAAAATACTGTCCGGCTGGTGATGTTGAACCTCCTTGTATAGTATAGAAAAGTTTAGATAAACCTTTAGCTAATACAAAGAAAAATATATAAATATAAGAAAATATAGTAAACAGTTTAAAAAATGTAAATTCTTCTGGGTTTTCTTCAAAATCCTTTACCATTTGATATGTTTTATAATCTAATGCCGTTATTGTATAGCCAAAATCTTTTATAAAAATCATCGGTTCATTTTTTTCTATAGCCATTATCCCACTTTGAACAAGAGACGCTATTACAAAAAAAACTGATACTCCTATAGGAATAAATCTTTTAAAAGAAAATAAAAATTCAAAAAATTTAATTATTCCGTTTAAATATGCCATTTTTACCTTCTTATAGTATCAGGAATGTTTGAATTAGAAGCAAAATCTCTTGCGTTTTGTTGGGTGTATCTTTCATCATAAGGCTCTTCATCATCAAATAATATTTTTAAATTTTTTCTTTTTTTATAACCTCTTTTATCATAAAATGATGGATGTCTTCTATCAAACCTATCAAAAGTATTGCTTGTAGGGAAAGGTTCAAAACCACTCCATATATTACTCAATTGTGTTGCTGACGGAAAACCGTTATAACTACATAATTTATCTTCCGTAAAATTATAATATACTATCACATCCTTAGATGTACCCTTTGCTGGTGCTAACAAAGCCATAAATTCACAGGGCCTTCCATCTGAATTTGAAAACATTTTTCTTTCATACCTACATCTATCCCCTCGACCAAAAGATAAAACTGGTGCAAAAGGTAAATTTTTTAATTCTTGGTTTATTCTTTCAAAAATAGTATCTAATCTTTTTCCACTACCATCACCTTTAATAGGGTCATCAACTTTATTTTTATTTAACCATTTTAAACCCATAACAACAAATAAAACAAACATTGTCATGATAGACATAAATAAAGCAATATAAAAAACCACCTTATTTATAATATCAAAATAAACCAATATTGATAAAACTGATATTAAGATAACCATCCCTATTGATGTATAAACCACCTTTTTCATTATATCATATCATATAATTTACTATTTAAATAAATATATATTTTTAAATATATATATTAAATCATATATATTAATATAAAAAATAAAAAATAAAAAATAAAAATTATAACCAAAACGACTGTATGGTTATTGTTAATCCAACTACTGCTACTGCCAAAGCCGCTATAGGAGCCCAAAACAAAGATAATGGTATAGCAAAAAAGCTTAATATACCAGATATCAATACTGTTACTCCTAAAACGAGTTGAATAGCATCAGTAACATCGCTTGATGAATACTGTTTGTTAAATAGTTTTTTAAACCCTACCTGAGTTAACAATATAGCAGATGCGGCTATCAATAAAACAGGAACTATAAGATTGTTAAAATCTTTATTCCATGCTCCAAGTCCCGCTAATATTAAAGCTATACCTAGGGCTAAAAAAGGTACTTTAGCTTTCCATCCCATTTTTATTTACCTCCTTTGTATTTTTATTAAAATCTATGTTCTCAATAGCATCATAAATTTGTTCTAAAGCTTTTTGCTTTTCAACCCTCTTAAAACCGATTGGTACTGCCGGCTTATCATTTATTTTTGTAAATTGGCTTTCCTCTTTTGATTTTATATAAACCAGTCTCTTTGAATCCATTTTTAAATCAAAACTGTCCCCATACAAAATTATTGCTCCATCTTTTTCGTCTGTATAATACATATCAATCTCTCCACCTAAAAGGTTCAGGTAAAAACCAAAATATAGCATGAATTAAACTGTCTGCTATAAATATTATTAATATTAAAAAACCAACCATTTTCCAAAAAGGAAGACCATATAACTCAAAAAACAATACAATCCCTGACACTAAAAAAGTTAACATAATATAATGAACATAATTCTGCCATTCTGTAAACCTCTCTAAAAAATTGTTTGTCATTTTTATTTACCTCTTTTTATTTGACCATATCTGTTTATATATTCATCTGCTCTTAAACCTTTTATCCTTCTAACCTTTCCATAATGTTTATCTCCTATTTTTAAATGAGTAATTATTTTGTCTTTTTTTATCCTTTTTGCTCCCATATACCTAATCATTATCATCACCTCATCCAAAACTTATAACACTCAGTTTTGTCCTTAAAAACATAGCACCTATTATAGTAGCTCCTATTAAAATAAACATAATTGTAAGTACAAATTTTTTATCTCCATCCATTTTTATCCTATCCATATCAATATCAATAAAACAATTATTATCAATATTAATACTATCCCTGTTATCCATATCCACGAAGGTATCACATATCTAACATTATTAACATCTGAATCTTTTATATTTTCACTAACTATATAATTAGATACTACTTCTTTTACAGTTGCTTCATTGTCTATTTTTAATTCTTTTATTATTTCTTCCACATCAATTTGTTGGGGGGCTATATCTATATCTTCTTCCAGAGCTTTCAATATTGCTTTTGTATTAGCTAATTCTATTTCTAATGTCTTAATTCTATTTATATCAAAATTATCTATTTGTCGTTGTAAATTTGATATTTCGATATCTGTCAATGATGTAGTTTCTAATTGTACTTTTAAATTGTTTAATTTTATTTGTAATTCTTCCGAACTAACCCCACTGTTTATTTGACCGGTCAATATATCTATTTGGGTTTGTAAACTTTCTATCTCAACATCTGATAGTGTTGTAGCTTCCAATTTCATTTTTAAACTTGCTAATTCAATCTGCAAGTTTTCCAAATTTTCCAAATTTGTATTGTCGTTTATCTGGGTGCTTAATCCATCAATTTTTTGGTTTAATCTTTCTTCTATCCTTGCCAGTTTTTCATCATAACTTTCATGTAAAGACTCTTCATATGCTAATAATATACTTTTTAAATTTTCACAACCATCAACTGTCATCAATTCATCTATTTTACATATTGATGTTTCATCTTCTTTAGTTACTATATTATAGATTGTAACTTGTCCTGTTGTTTGTCCGTTATATCCTCCATGAGCATCCATCTGCAAATAAAGTATATTATCAGAAGTTGGACATACCCTGTCTTTTATCCAAATATCCCCAACCCCTAATGTAGTATAACTTGACCAAGTACCATCAAAGTTGTTCATTATTTTAACTGCTCGTGGCCTATCATCCAATGTACAACTGCCAGAACCTATCGAACATCCTTCTGCTCCTAATGAACAACCTTTACCACCATTATACATAAGTAAATTAAAAACTATACTAGACGCGCCATCGCTTGGTGACCCATGAGAAGCTGTTCCTGTTGGTTGAACAACCAAAATTATCTCATCTACATCAGTCAAATCTGTTTTAGCGTTTATTGTACCCCTACCTTCTCTATTACGATTTGAATTTGCTGAAGCTTTTAATATTAAAAAATCATCTTCATCAAAATCGTTACTTACCCCAAATGAATTTTGACCTTTAGCTTCTATACCCCAATTATATCCAGCAAAACCAATATTATCAATTGTTGAAAGTGGAAAATAATAGTTTGAACTTTCAAGTATGTTGCCTTCTACTACAGAAAATTTTCCACCCCCAAAAGTCAAAACTAATAAACTAAAAAATAAAAAAGTAGCTATTATCAATATTGTTTTCTTTATCATCTTTACCTCATACTATTTTTTTAACTTTCAACACCACCCAACTAATACTATATATCAATACTATACTAAGAGCCGCACCAAATGCATCGCTAAATATATTATTTATTTTAGGATTATCAAAATAAAATGCTAAATAAGCGAATAACATAGTTAATACCCAGCCAATCAACATTAATGTTTTATATGGAACTTTAGACATTTTTAACCTCCTCATCTGACAGCATATATTCTTCTAACTCCCTTGATGATAAATTTTCTTTATTTAAAATGTTTTTATATCTTAAATCTCGACCATCTTCCAATATTTCCATTTTATCACCTATCTATTGGATATTATCTTGAATTGTGGAAAACCTTTTGATGCTATCCTTTTCATTGTAATAATTCTACCATTTTTTAACTTTTTTCTTCCAACTTCACCAACTTTTAACCTGCTTATATTGCC
>JAHIWE010000038.1 GCA_018816105.1 bacterium
AATAACCAAAACAATAAACTTCTTCAAATTGTATTTTAATATTCCTGCCACAAAAGTTATTGGATCTCCAATTATTGGAAGCCAAGAAAAAAGCAGACAAACAGAACCATATTTATCAAAATAAGCTTTTGATTTAATAATCATTTTTTCATTTAATAATTTTTTTTCTACTAAATACTCTTCACCTTTTAAGCCTAAAAAATAGTTTAAAAGTGAACCTAAACTATTTGCTATAGTTGCCACAAGCACTAAAAGATATATATTATAACCCTCTTTAATATCATAAATAAGTAAAGCTTCACTTCCAAGTGGAAATAAAGTTGCAGATATAAATGCACTAACAAAAAGGATTAAATAAATCATCTTCTTTTTCTAAACCATGAAATAGAAAATTCAGAAATAAAAACACCAAGTAAAATCACAAAACAAGCTACAAATTCAAGAATTGATAAGGTTTCATTTAAAATAAAATATGCTAAAATCAAAGTAAATACAGGAATTAAATATACAAATATAGAAGCTTTTGAAGCCTCAATTTTTGTTAAAGCATAGTTATATAAACCATAACCAGCTAAAGTAACCACAACTCCTAAGTATGCAATCCATAAAAATGATTTCATACTAATATGAATTTCACTAGTAAAATATTCATATAAAAAAAGTGGAGTAAAAAAAATAGCCCCTATAAATACTTGAATAGCTGTCATAAATAAAGCTGAATATTTATCACTTAAATATCGAGCAGTTATAGTATAACCAGCACCACAAATCATGGCTAAAAGTTCTAAAAAATTCCCTAATAAAGGATTCGGAGCATCAAAACTACTTGTTCCTTGTAAACTTAGCCAAATAGCTCCACTCATTGCTATGAATGAGCCAAAGATAATCTGTTTTGTAATAATCTCTTTTAAAAAATATCCAGCAGCCATTGCTGTGATTATAGGCATTAATGAGGTAATCATTCCAGCTTGAGAAGCTGTTGTTAATTGTAAAGCTCTAGATTCAAATACAAAATATAAACATGGCTCAAATAAAGCCAATAAAAGTATGAATTTTATATCTTTCTTTGAAAAATCATATTTCAAAAAACTTTTTATAAAATAAACAAAACATAAAGATGCAATAAGCATTCTTAAAAATATAACAGTAAATGGTCCAACATCTTGCATAGCTGCTTTTAAAGCTATAAATGAACTTGCCCATATAAACATGGCAAATATTAAGGATAATATACCAATAAAACTAAAATTCTTTGTCAAAACTATATTCTCAACTTTCTATTAAAATCGTATTATACAGATTATTATTCATAAGAAAATTAATTTAGTATAAATTAAAGATTTTTAGTGTATACTCCCAATCTCGAAAGAAGAACATTGAAAATATCTAGGTATTTTGAATGCTCTTCTTTAGACCCTTACAATTATTATTTGAGACAACGCCCCAGGATGGGAACATAGCAAGGCACCTTACTTAGTGGTGTGTTTGGGTATCTGGAGAAGAGTACTATGAATTATTTCATAGACTCTTTAAAACTTATTTCTCTTAAAAAAATCAAATATATAATCTCAATTTAAGATATAAAAGCATAATATCAAAATAATATAATTTTTTAACTTCCAGAAAATCATGCAACAGGAAAAAATATGAGTTTGTTTTTTATTATACTTTTAAAAGTTCTTCCAATTTATATAAATGTAATTTTAGGATTTTTATCATCAAAATATTTAAAAGTACAAAGAGAATCTGTTGCAACTTTATTAATTTATATATTAGGACCAATTGTAGTTTTTTCAGCAACAATAAGTGTAAAAATAGATTTTGCCGTAGCAATTCTGCCTATATTTTTATTCATATTTGGTTCAATTTTAGCTTTCTCTTCTTTAGCAATATTTAAAAATTCTTGGAATGATCCATCAGGAAATATTTTAGCTTTTTCTGCAGGAACAGGAAATACAGGATATTTTGGAATACCATTAGCAGTAATATTTTTTGAACCCCAACTTGCAGATATATTTATTTTTACCGTTTTAGCATCTCTTTTATATGAAAGTACAAGTGGATTTTATGTTACAGCCAAAGGAAATTTTACTGTAAAAGAATCTTTAAAAAAAATGTCAAGATTACCTATTTTATATGCATTTATTTTAGGACTTATTTTAAATCTAGCTGGATTTGAAATCCCAGATGTGATTAGCTCTTATACAAGTCAATTTAAAGGAGCTTATGGAATTTTAGGAATGATGATGCTTGGAATGGGATTAATGGGATTAAAAAATAGTGAAGGTAATTTTGATATAAAATTTATGTCAATTAC
The DNA here is from genome assembly GCA_018816105.1 of bacterium. Lineage (GTDB taxonomy): Bacteria > Campylobacterota > Campylobacteria > Campylobacterales > Arcobacteraceae > Aliarcobacter. Next base: position 2,318 of record JAHIWE010000038.1, read on the forward strand.
ATATATTTTAAAATTTATTTTTTGGCCTTTAGCTATGTTAGGATTTATCTATTTAGATAAAACTTTTTTACATTTTTTAAATGAAGACTTATATAAAGTTATGTTTTTATTTTCAATTGTTCCACTTGCTGGAAATACAGTTACTTTAGCGGTATTATTAAATGCAAAACCTGAAAAAGCAAGTCTGGCAGTTTTTTTAAGTACAGTTATTTCAGTAATAACTATACCATTATATATATATTGGTATGGTGGTTTTTAGTAATTTAAATTAAATCTATAAAATCAGAGTTTAGTATTAAAAGTTTTTTTTCCACTTTATTATAAATAAATCTTCTATCACCTGTTTTTATACCATTAAAAATCATTAATTTTATTTCTTGTTCTGTTTTATTATATCTTTTCATTAATATAAAAAAATCTCTTACCATAATAAAATCTTTACTTTCTTTTTCTGTTTTATTTTTGATTTCTTGTTGAATTTGAGGTTTATAAATAGATCGCATTTCATTAAATGCACTTTGTAAAAGTTTGATTTCTGAATTAAAAACTTCTATTATTTTCTTTTGATTTTTTTCTAATCTGAAAATTTCTGAAATATACTGTTTTTTCATCCATTTCATAGATTTTTTTAAAAGTTCAATTTGTTCATTTTTAACATCAATAATTGCTTGTGAATTGTCAGTATAATTTTGTTTAACAGAAGTAGGTTCTTTTACTTTAGTAGTCGTTGCTTCTTGTTCAATATGTGCTTGAGCATCATCTACATATACAAAAGTTTTACCATCTTTTTTGACAGATTTTAATTGCTCTTTTTTAATTCTATAATGCACACCTTGTAAAGATAGTCCCAATATTTGGGCAGCTTCTGAAGTTGTAACTAATCTTTCCAAGGTATACGACCCTACATTTTTGCGCTATCTATTTCAATAACTGTATGTACATTTCCTCTTGGCTTAAAATCAGCAATAACTTTTAACCACTTTGGTTCTAACTTTGAATATAAAGTATCAAATATTTCATTTGCAGAATTTTCGTGAGAAACTTCTCTAAACATAAATGAATTTATATAAATTTTTAAAGCTTTTAATTCTATAACTCTTTTATTTGGAGTGTATTGTATTTTAATTGTTGCAAAATCTGGGTATCCACTTCTTGGACATTTTGCCATAAATTCTGGTAATTCAATATCTATAATATAATTTTTTTCATGGGCATTTGGCCAAAAATTTTCTTCTTTATTAATATCAAACTCTAAAATTTCTCTTTCACCATATTTCATTTCCATAATTTTTATAACCTCTATTAATATTAATTTTAGGGCATTTTATCTAAAAAACACTTACAAATGTTATTAATTGAAAAAATCCATAAATTAATGTATAATCATTATCTAAAATAAAACAAAAATAAATAAATTAAATTAAAAACATAAGAGAGAATTATGAAAGATAAAATATATGATATCGTAATAATAGGTGGAGGACCAGGAGGAATTGGTTCAGCAATTGAAGCATCAGCCCATAAAATCGGTGAAATTTTATTAATTGAAAAAACTGATAACCATTCAAACACTATTAGAAAATTTTATAAAGATAATAAAAGAGTAGATAAAGATTATAAAGGTCAAGTTACAACACTTCAAGGTAATGTTGAATTTTATGATGGAACAAAAGAAACTACACTTGATTATTTTAACAATCTTTTAGATACAGAAAAAATAGATTCAAGATTCAACACAGAGGTTGAAAAAATTATAAGAAATCCAGAAACTGATTTATTAGAAATTCATACATCAAGTGAAATTATTCAAACTAAAAATACAATTATAGCAATTGGTAAAATGGGAAAACCAAATAAACCAGATTATAAAATACCACCTTCAATAAAAGCTCAAGTAAATTTTAATCTTGACAAGTGCTCATCAAATGAAAAAATATTAGTAGTTGGTGGTGGGAATTCTGCTGCTGAATATGCTTATGATTTAGCTGATCAAAACAATAATGTTACTTTAGTTTATAGAAAAGCAGAATTTTCAAGATTAAATGAAACAAATGAAAATTTATTAAAAAAATATCATGGTGAAGAAAAACTAAGACTTAGAATGAGCACAGATATTTTATCACTTGAAAATGAAGATGGAAAAGTAAAAGTAGAGTTCAACGATGGTTATAGTGTATTTTATGATAGAGTAATTTACGCAATTGGTGGTACAACTCCTGTTGATTTCTTAAAATCATGTGGTGTAGCAGTAAATGAAGATGAACAACCAATATTTGATGAGCACCATGAAACATCTGCTAAAGATATTTATGTAGCAGGTGATATAGCATTTAAATCAGGTGGCTCGATTGCTATTGCATTAAATCATGGTTACCATATTGTAAATAATATTCAAAGAAAAAGAGGGAAAATTTTCTCACATACAGATAAATTTACAAAACCTGAATAATTTTTTTAAAAATTGTGATCTTTAACATGATCACAATTTTCACAAACTAAATCTTTTTCCTCTTTTTCACAAATAACACATGGTCTTTGAACATCATCAAAAAGAAATCTAAAGTTTTTATTATTAGGATTTTTATTAGCTACATATGAAACATTTAAAACAGGATCATTTATCAGATTATTTAATATATCTTGGTTTATGTTAATATTTTTAGCTAATGATCTTCTAACTATCATTGAAGGGTGTTTTGTTAAAAATAACATATCTTCAAAAGATGTTGTCTTTAGGGCAATATCAATTAATTCATCAATATTTTTAAAACCTAAAATCATATAATTTCCTTTAAATTTAATATATAAATAGCAATTTAAATTATTTTATCCAATTAAATTTTTTAAAAAAATGATATTAATCAAAAAAAAAGGTAAAGAAATAAAAACTTCTTTACCTTTTTATAAACAGTCAAAAAATATTAAACGTCTAAGTGTTCAACGTCTTTCGCATGTTGTTCAATATAGTTTCTTCTAGGTTCTACTTCATCACCCATAAATAGTGTAAATGTATCAGAAGCAACTTCTGCATCTTCTATTTTTACTCTTAAAAGTCTTCTATTTTCTGGTATCATAGTAGTTTCCCATAATTGCTCAGGATTCATCTCTCCTAGACCTTTATATCTTTGAATATATGCACCTTTTTTAGCTAAAGCTTCAATATCATCTAAAATATCAAGTAAATCTCTGCCTTCAAACACTGTTAAGTCTCTCTCTACAAGCTTATTGTAAATATATGTAGCTTCACTAAAATATGGTGAAGCGAATAGCTCTTCGTCTATTATAAGCTCTTCTAGACCCTCTTTAGTTTGAACAAATAGTTGAATTCTATCTTCAAGTACAGTTTTTGATAAGATATTGTAACCTCTAGCATCTAAATATTCTTTAACTTTTTCATATAAAGTAGGGAAATCAAGATTTACAAAATCAGAATTTTCAATTAAATATTTTAGAACTTCAAGTAAAGAGTATCTCTTTCCTAATTGTCCTAACATACCTCTATATCTTGAAACGATTTTAAATAAATCTAACAAGTCGTTATATCCTAATCCTTCAAAAGAGAATGATTCTAAACCATTTTCAATTAAAAACGCAGATAAAGATGTATCATCTTTTAGATAAATTTCATTTTTACCTTTTTTATATCTGTATAATGGCGGTTGAGCAATATATAAATATCCATTTTCAATAACTGGTCTTAAAAATCTAAAGAAGAAAGTTAATAAAAGCGTTTGAATATGACTTCCATCAACGTCGGCATCGGTCATAATTATGATTTTATGGTATCTAATTTTTTCATTATCAAAATCTTCACCAATTCCACAACCAAGTGCAGTAATCATATTTCTAATCTCATCAGATTTTAAAATTTTATCAAGTCTTGATTTTTCAACGTTTAAAATCTTACCTTTTAGTGGTAAAATTGCTTGGAAAACTCTATCTCTTCCTTGTTTTGCAGAACCTCCCGCTGAGTCCCCTTCCACCAGATATAATTCTCTAATTGCTGGATCTTTAGATTGACATTCAGCTAATTTTCCAGGAAGTGTTCCCACTGACATAGAATCTTTTTTTCTAGTTAAATCTCTAGCTTTTTTAGCAGCTTCTCTACCACGTGCTGCCATTAAAGATTTTTCCATAATAGCTTTTGCTTGTTGTGGATTTTCTTCAAAATATTTATCTAATGCATCACCTGTTAATTTTTGAGTAATTGCTTTTACATAAGATGAACCTAGTTTACCTTTAGTTTGACCTTCAAATTGTGGCTCTGGAACTTTTACAGAAACAACTGCAATTAGTCCTTCTCTTACGTCATCACCAGTAATTTTTGTATCTTTTTCACGTGCTGCTGCATTTTCATTTAAATATTTAACGATTGATCTTGTAAGTCCAGCTTTAAAACCAGCTTCATGAGTTCCACCATCAATTGTTCTAATATTATTTACAAAAGATAAAGTTTTTTCAACATAAGTATCGTTGTACATAACGGCAATATCTACTTCAACACCTTCGATTGTATCGTTGAATGCAACTGCATCACAAACAGGTGTATCTTTATTCATATCTTCAACAAATTGTTTTAGACCACCTTCAAAATGGTAAACTTCTTTTGTTTTTGTAATTTCATTATCTAAAGTAATTGAAATAAAAGAGTTTAAATATGCTACCTCTTTAAATCTTTTTGCAAGAATTGCAAATTCATATTTACTAACTTCAAAAATAGAATCATCAGCTAAAAACTCAATTGTAGTTCCTGTTTTTCTAGGACTATCACCAATTATTTCTAATACTCCTTGAGGAATACCACATTTAAATTCTTGATAATGAATTTTCCCTTCTCTATAAATCGTCATTTTTAAATGTTTTGATAAAGCATTTACAACAGAAACACCAACTCCGTGAAGTCCCCCTGAAACTTTATAAGTATCTTTATCAAATTTACCACCAGCATGAAGAACTGTTAAAACAACAGTTGCAGCAGATATTCCTTCACCTTCGTGAATTGCAGTTGGAATTCCTCTTCCATCATCTTCTACTTTAATCCAATGATCTTTTGTCATAGTAATTTTAATATTTTTACAATATCCAGCCATTGCTTCATCAATAGAGTTGTCTACTACTTCGTATACTAAGTGATGTAAACCATTTGTACTTGTATCACCAATATACATTCCTGGTCTTTTTCTTACAGCTTCAAGACCCTTTAATACTTTAATGTTACTAGCGCCGTATTCTTGTTGACTCATTATAGATTTCCTTATTTTTTGTTAAATTATTTTTATTTTTCTAAAACTATTGGCATTACAATAGTAAAAAACTTATCATCTTCTAAATAGAATGGTAAATTTGATTCATTAAATCCTATTTTGATTTTTTCATTATGTGACATAGATAAAAAATCTAATAAATATTTAGCATTTACAGCTAAATAAAACTCTTTTTCAATATTTAAATCAATATCAATTTGAGTTTTTGATTCGCTATCTTCATCTAATGATTCAAATACAATTGAAGTTGAATTAAAAGTAATTTTAATATTTGAAAATAGTGAAGTTACTAATTTAATAGATTCTACTAAAATATTTTTTGGTAATGGAAAATTGTATTTTAAAGTTCCAGGTATAATTCTTTCATAATCAGGAAATTTACCATTTATAAGTTTTGTAAAAAATTTTGTATTTGCATTTGAAATTACTAGATTTGTATCATCAAAGAATATTTTTGCATCATCTAAAAATAATTTTTGAATTTCAATTATTGCTTTTTTAGGAATGATAAATTGAGCTTCTTCATTTGTAATATTTTGTAAATATGCAACTGCTAATCTTCTAGTATCTGTTGAAACAAAATTAATTTTTTGATTTTTAATATCTAATAATGCACCATTTAATTCAAATTTAGGATTATTATTATCAATAGCAGGTGTAATTTTTCTAACGGAATTAATAAAATTAATAGTTGAAATTGATAATTCTTTTAAATTTTGAGATTTGTTTAATGTTGGATATTCATTAGCATCATAAGTAGGTAATTTAAAAGTTGATTTATTTTGTTTTATAACTAGATTATTATTTGAAGCTTCAAATAGAATTTCTTCATTTTTTAATCTTTTAATAATACCTAATAAATTAGAACCATTAACTGTTGCTTTTCCATCTATCATATCAGTTATATTATCTATTTGTGATTCTAAACCAATTTCATAATCAGTTGCTTTTATAATTAGTTTAGCATTAGTAATTTCTAAATATATATGTGATGTTATTGAACTAGAATCTTTTTTTTCTAAAAAAGGTTGCATTGAAGCTATTACATTTTCAATAACATTTTTTGTGATTACAAACCTCATTTTATCTCTCCTATATTTTTATTTAATTTAGTGGAAGTAGTAGTCTATGTGAAAAGATGAAAATACCTTTTAAAACACTGTTGAGTCGGACTTTGACCCAGTGATTAAAATTGTCATTGTATTCACACCTTTTCACATAAGTCTTTAAAACTTATTTTGTTCTAAAGCTTTTACCACTCCTTATTTATGATTTTATTCTTTAAATTTTCAATAATTAATTTAAAGTTTTCATCTTTTTCAATTAGCTCATTTGCTTTTTTAATATTATGAGAAATTGAACTATGATCTTTCATTCCTAAGAACTTTGCAATATCTGGCATAGAGTTATGTGTTAATTCTCTTGTAAGATATATAACAACTCTTCTAGCATTTGCAACTGTTGCTGTTCTTTTTTTAGATTTTATATCACTTGGTTTAATATTTAGTTGATTTGCAACAATATTTATAACATCTGGTAATTTTATATTCTCTTTTGTCTCTTTAATTTGCTCTTTTAATAAATTTTGAACCATTGGAAGATTTATTTCTTGATTTAATAAAGATGCACTTGCATTTATTCTAATTAAAACACCTTCAATCTCTCTAATTGAGTTATCAAGTGTAGTTGCAATGAAATTTACTATTTCTCTACTTAGTGAAATCCCATTTAATTCAGATTTTTTTTCAATAATTGCAATTTTTGTCTCAAGTCCTGGAATTTGAACATCTGCTGTTAATCCCCATTCGAATCTTGATTTTAATCTATCAACAAGTCCAGCAATTTGAGATGGAAGTCTATCACTTGTCATTACTATTTGTTTTTTTGCATTATGAAGTTCATTAAAAGTGTGAAAAAACTCTTCTTGAGTTTGTTCTTTTCCAGATAAAAATTGAATATCATCTATTAATAAAACGTCACATTTTCTATATTTATTTCTAAAATGTTCCATATTTTTATTTTTGATTGAAAAAGTAAAATCATTCATGAACTGCTCAATTGTTACGTAAATAACAGTGTTTCCCTTTTCAATTGCATGATTTCCAACTGCTTGTAAAAGGTGAGTTTTTCCAAGTCCAGTTCCACCATAAATAAATAGTGGATTATATTGAATTCCTGGTTTATTTGAAACTGCAAGTGAGGCATTATAAGCCATTTGATTTGATGGTCCTACAATAAATGAATCAAAAGTATAAGATGGATTTAGTATTGTACTTTCAGCTGTTTGATTTTGAACTTGCTCTTTTAAAATCTCTTTTTTAGATTTTTTTTCACCAGCAAGTTTTATTTCTATAGATGGCTTAGAACCATCGTAAATTTCAAAACAGTTTTGTATTAGTCCTGTAAATTTACTTTTTATCCAAGATGCAATATATTTATTATTTACTTCGAATATTGCTATTTTTTCATCAGAAGAAATTTTTTTATAATTTAACTGCTTTAAGTATCTCTCATAGTCAGTTTTTGTTGCTTCTTTTTGGATAATTGTAAGAAAATCTTTATTTGTCATTTATTTGTAAACTCTTTAATCGTAATTAGTAATTATTATATCTAAATTTTTTATAAAACAGCTTCAATGTGATAATAACAAGATAAATTTAGCTAGAAAAAAAAGTTATACACATGGTGAATAACTTGTGAATAGTTTTTTTCCTTTAAGAAAGAATTTATCAAAATAATACCATTATATAGGCTATACGGCTATGTGAATAAAAATATAATGAAAAGAGTGAAAAGGTGAAAATATTAGGAATTGACCCAGGTACTAGAAACTGTGGATATGCCATTGTTGAAAAGAATGGAAGAGAGATAAAACTCATAGAAGCAGGGTTAATAAAAATAAAAACGAAAATATTACAAGAGCAAATTGTAGAAATGACAGAGGGATTTGATTTGATTTTTGATAAACATAAAATTGATCAAGTTTCAATTGAAGATATGTTTTATGCCTTTAATCCAAAAACAGTTATAAAACTAGCACAATTTAGAGGTGCAATATCTTTAAAAATTTTACAAAAATTTGGAAATTTTGCAGAATATACACCTTTACAAGTAAAACAAGCAGTAACAGGAAATGGAAAAGCAACTAAGGAACAAGTTGCTTTCATGGTTAAAAGACTTTTAGGGGTTAAAAAAGAGATAAAACCACTTGATATAACAGATGCTATTGCAATTGCTCTAACACATGCTCAAAGATTGTAAACTAATTTTAAAATAGATATAATCAACTCTTCAAAAAAATTAGGATAAATAATGACAGAAGAAAGTGAAAGTATGTTCACAGGTAAAAGAATTGGAATACTAGCTTCATATAATGGTAGTGGATTTGAAACTATTCAAAAAGCTATAAATGAAAAAAAGCTTGATGCAAAAATAGTAGTTGTTATTTCAAACAATACAAATGCAGGAGTTTTAGAAAAAGCAGAATCATATAATATTCCAAATTTTATAATAAATGATAAAAGATATCCAGGTCAAAATATTGATGATAAATGTGCAAAATTACTTAAAGATTTTCAATGTGATTATATATTTTTATCTGGGTTTATGAAAAAAATTGAATCAAGTCTTTTAACTACATTTCCAAATAAAATAATAAATACTCATCCAGCACTATTACCTTCAATTTATGGTGGAAAAGGTATGTATGGAAGATTTGTTCATGAAGCTATTATAAATAATGGTGAAAAAAAATCAGGGGTTACTATTCATTATGTAAATGAAGTTTATGATGAGGGTGAAATAATTCTTACAAAAGAGCTTGAGCTTGTGCAAAATGAGACTGCAGATAGTCTTGAAAATAGAATAAAAGAGCTTGAAAAAGTGGCTATTGTTGAGGCATTTGAAAAACTACTAGCAAAAAGCTAGTAGTTAAGGTTTTATTTAAAAGTAGCTGCTAAATCTTCAGTAGTTTTAATAAATTTAATGTCAGTAATTTTTCCATTATCTAAAGTCATAATAGTAATTTTGTCTTGTTCAACTGGAAATAATGCTTTATTATCTTCATCAATTAAAAGAATAGAAAAATTATAATCTCTCATTTTTGGTAATGCAAAAAATTTAGAAATTAAACTTGGCATTCCTGTAATATCTGCAACATATGCTATGTTATTTGTAGTTAAATAATCTTTATCTTTTGTAGCTAAAAAATTTTTAATAGTATTACTTTCTTCTTTTGTTGCTGAAAAAATTATTGTTTTTAACTTAGCATCAATTGTATTTTCTTTTTCAAATTGATCTTTTACTGTTAATGTTGGAATATCACTTCCTACTGTTAATGAGTTTGCAAATGCACTTAATCCTAAAAATACTGTGAACAGAAATTTTTTTATCATTTTTTTCCTTTGGTTTTAAAAATTGTGAAATTTTATCTGTAAATAGTAAACGAATAGTTAAGCAAGATAAATTTTATTCTTTAGATAAAGTTGGTAAATGCCATTTTTTATAATAGGCAAGAAGTCTTAAAATTACTCCACATATAAATACAATCATAATAGAAAATATATTTCTTAATTCAAATATCTCTAATACAAACATAGCAGAAGCGATAATCAAAGCAACAGTTGCATAAAATTCTGAAACTAAAATAGATGGAACTCTGTTTATTAAAATATCCCTTATAGTTCCTCCACCAACTGCTGTTAGAAAAGCAAGTATTAAAACACCTAAGAAATTAAATTCATTTTGAATGGCAACTATAGAGCCTGTAATTGAAAAGGATACTAAACCAATTGCATCTGAGATTATAAAGGTAGTTTTACCTTCTAAATCATCAATTTTATGTAGTTTAAATAAAAGTGCAATAACAACAGTGGCTACTACTAAAATAACAGGAAGATTACTTGAAAAAACATAAGGAGTTTTATCAGCTAAAACATCTCTAATCATTCCACCACCAAGAGCTGTTAGAAAAGATGCAATAAAAACACCTAAGATATCTAGTTTGTAGTGAACAGCAATTAAAAAACCACTCAATGCAAAACAAATTACTCCAATAATATCTGCAATTTCTAATGCACTCATAGCTTATAATCCTAAATTTAATATTTGTATATTTTTTAAATTATACTAAAAAGAGAGTTAAAAAATTGATAATCCTGTTTTTGAAGTAAATAATTCTAGTGCTTTTGTTCCAATTAGTGAATTTCCTTGAGCATTTAATTCAGGTGAATATACGCAAATTGCCATTTTCTGAGGAACAATAGCCACAATTCCTCCTCCTACACCACTTTTCCCTGGAAGTCCAACTTTATATGCAAAATCCCCTGAAGCGTCATAGTGACCACAAGTTAACATTAAAGAACTTGTTCTTTTTGCTTTTGATATACTAATTATTCTTTCATTTGTAAAAGGATCAACTCCATGATTTGCAATATATAGCATTGATTGAGCAAGTTGCGATGCACTCATCATAATAGAGCATTGTTTAAAATATGTATTTATAACTGTATCAATTTTATTATGAATATTGTCATAACTTTTTATCATATTTATTAATGCAAAGTTTTTAAAACCATGCTCTAGCTCTGACTTATAAATATCTTTATCATAGGTGATTGTGTCATCATTTGAAACTTTTTTTATAAAATCTAAAATATATTTAAAAGTATATTTTTTATGAATTGAAACTAATGTGTCAGTGGTTACTATGGCACCTGCATTTATAAATGGATTTCTTGGAATTCCATTTTCATACTCAAGCTGAACTAGTGAATTAAAAGGATCACCTGATGGCTCATGTCCAACTCTAGTATAAAGGTCTCTTCCATATTGTTCTAAAGCTAGGGTAAAAGTAAAAACTTTTGAAATACTTTGAATAGAAAATTTACTATTAACATCACCCACACCAAAAGAAGTTCCATCAAATAAACGAATAGACATAATAAATTGATTTGGATCTACTTTAGCAAGTGCCGGAATATAATCTGCAACTTTACCTTGTGAAAAAAGAGGTTGAATCTCTTTTTCTATTTCTTCTAAAATTGCTTGATAGTTCATTAAACTCCTAATAGTTCTTTCATGGCAACTGCTGTTTTTCTGATTTCCCATTGTGCATGAGAATCTAGTCTTAATTTAAAATAATTCTCAAGTTGAGTTGGTTGGAAACCACCCCAAATTTGTGAATAACCAGCTTGTGGTATTATTCTTCTAGCTTCTTGTGGTTTTACACCATCTTCTAAAGCTTTGTAATAATGCTCTAAACAAATATCTAATACTTTTTGAGTATCACCTGCATCACTTGTTACATCTTTCATTTTTTCACTAATATAAAAATCAAATGGAACTCTTTTTCCACTTACATATCTACGACTTAGTTCTTGCCAATTAACTCTATGTCTTACCATTTGAGAACGAGTTGGAAAATCAACTTTATATAAGAATACTTTGAAATGTTCTTTGATAATTTTACACTCTTCAAGTGTGTTATAAGTGGTTCTAATATCAAAGCTATATAAATTTGCATTATTTTCAAAATCATATACCAAAGCTCTATAATTTGTAAGTAAGTATTTACCATCACAAATTTGCTCACCGAATTTTCTAACATTTGAGTATTCAAGTGCTAAAATTTCTTGATGTTTTTCATTGCTAGTATCAAGTAAAACAGGTACAAATTCAAAACTTGAACTTGGAAGTCCTTGAGATTCAGCCATAAGTCTGTTATAAAGAGATTCACTTCCTAGTGCTTTTGGAGATTGATAACAAATTGAAGCTACTTGAGTGATTGCAAGAATTCTATTTTCTTCATCTAAATTTGCTCTTGAAAAATCCCAATTCTCTACAAAAGCGATATTATCGCCAAAAATATTTTCTTTTTTATTTATCAGTTGAATCATCCTATTTACCCTTTTTACATAATTAGAAGAGATTATACAAAAAATAAGATAAAAGCATTAATATTAATTTTTTATAATTTAAAACACTATTATAATAAAGGGTAATATTTATCTTAAAAACTTATAATAGGCTATGCTATAAAATAGTTGAATTAAGACTTAGGGATTCTGATATTTTTGCAAGATGGGTAGAGAAGAGTTTGTAATTTAATTAAAGGCTTGTTTAAAACAAGATGCTTGTGAATTTGCAGAATTATTACGATCGAAAATAGAAAAAGATATTTATAAAAGTTACTTGTTGTTTTGGAGTAACTCAATGATGGAAGAATACAAGTATAAAAGATTTTATAAAAAGAGTTGATACTCTACTATATAAATCAAAGTATAATGGTAGAAATCGTGTTTCATGTTGATTAATAATTTGAAATATAAAAAGAATTGTAAATTAATACAATTCTTTTTTAACTATTTTTGTATTATATACTGAATTGTAGGACCACTACTATCTATGCTTAAAATTTTGTAACCATGATTCTTTGCATCAATTGGAATATTATTTATACTTTGAGGACAATCACTAATTATTTCTAAAATCTCACCTTTTTCTAAACTTTCCATGGCTTCTAGTGTTTTTACAGCAGGATAAGGGCAAGGCTCACCTTGCATATCAAGTCTATAATCTGGAATTATATTTTCATTTGTCATATTAATTTCCTTTTGTTTGTAATTTTAATCGATAGTTTTTTTCAAGTTTTAAAATTAATAAAAATAGTAAAAATAAGAAAATATAGTTCATAAATAAACCGCCGTATTGACCAAATGATTCAAGAAGATTTATTTTTGGCCAAGATGTAGCCATTGAAATTGAAAAACTATCCCACATAAATGCAAGTAATGTTGCACCAATTACATTTCCAATTCCAACAATCCAAAAATGAACTTGACCTTCAACTGCTCTATACATCCAACCACATTCACAACCACCAGCAAGAACGATACCAAATCCAAATAATAATCCACCGATAATTGCATTAGGTCCAGCCCACATTATTTTTGCTGGACTTCCAATGATAATATATGAAAAAACTCCAATAGTTGAAACAGCCATTCCAATTACAATTGCAACTGCTAATTCACTTCTTCCTGTTGTAAAAATATCTCTAAATGCAGAAGTAAAACAAATTTGTGCTTTTGCAATAAGTAAACCAAAGGCTGCTCCAAAAAGCATAGCAATTCCAAGTTTCATACTAGTTGCAAAGAATATTAAGTATAAAGCCCAAATAATCATAGCTATAAATACAGCTGAACCAATAGTAAACAATGATTTAACTTGTTGTTTATCTTTTTGTAAATCTTTACTACAAGATACTTTTTGTAGTTTAATTTTTGATTTAAAAAATGAAAGAGCAGTTACTTTTACACCTAAATAAACACCAATAATCATAGCAAGGGTAAAAAACCACGCATGTGCTGAAAACTGAGGAATACCTGTAAATAAACTAGCAAGGTTACAACCCATACCAAGTCTTGCTCCAAATCCTGCAATTATCCCACCAATTAAAGCTTGTGCAATTCTAATATTACTAGCTGGCATTCTTAGTTTTACGTTGTTTCCCCAAAAAGCAGCAGCAATACAACCAGCGAACATACCAATAATCATAACACCATCAATTCTTGTAAAGCTATTACCTTCCATTTTCATGATTTTATAATAACCCCAATTGCTAATATCAACACCAGCAAATTGTAAAATATGTCCACCCCATCGTGTGAACTCACCTGTAACTGCCCAATAAGTTCCCGTGATACCAAAATAGTACGCAGCAAGAACCCCTAAAGCTATAACAGCAGGCGTTGGTCGCCAAAAACTAACCAAATAATTTTGTTTAAATTGCTTGAAATATTCCATGCAAAATTCTCCTAACAATGTGTTTTAATTTTGAATTTTGGATATAACTTTTATCGTTTTAAAAGTCTTAATTATCCTAAAAAAGATGAGATTGAAGATGATACATTAATCTCTATTTGTGCCACAAATCTAATGGAATAATAATTAAATAAAACTTAATAATAATTGAAAGAGTAAAATATTATTTACCATTATTAATTTTAATTAAATTTGATTTGAAAAATATTTGTTTGATTTTTAAATTCATACACTAATTTAAAATTATGTCTATCAATAATCTTTTTTACAATACTTAATCCCAAACCAAAACCATCCCTTTGAGATAGTTCTTGTGTAAAAGGTTTTAGATAATAATCAAGCTCTTTTGATAGGGCTTTGCCTTGATTTAAAACTGAAATTTCATTTGTTTTTACGATAATTTTAATTGGAAATGAACTTGTATATTTTAAAGCATTATCTATTAGATTTTTTAAAACAATTGATAAATAATATAAATCAGCACTTATTTTAAAATCATCTATTATTTCTATTTCTATTTTTGATTCATCATCTAAATATAGTTTTCCTAAGGATTCAACAATTAAAGTTTCTGCTTTAAAAGTAGTGATATTTAGTTTTGTAGAGTTTAGTTTTTCAAGCTCTATTAATTGATTTGTTAAAATTTCTAAATCTTTGAAAATCTTTTTTAATAGCTCTTTTTGTGAAAAATCATCTATTTTTTCAATGGCAAACTTACCCTTTGCAATTGGAGTTCGCAGTTCATGCCCTATATCTCTTAAAAGCTCTTCCCTTGTAGTGATTAAGTTTTCTAAGTTTGAAGCCATTTTATTAAAAGAGTTTGATAAAACTCCTATTTCATCATTTGATTTAATATTTATTCGGCTTGATAAGTCACCATTTGCAAAGTTTGTTATTTGTTTTGTGATTGTTTTTAAAGGAGAAAGCAGTTTTAATATATATAAAAATATCAAAATCAAAACAAAAATATCAGTAAACACTAAAATATTTAAAATAAATTTATCTGTAATATTCTCTTCATCTGCTGTTCTTAAAATATATTCATCATCTAAATATTTGATTTTTATTATAAACTCATCATCAAAAGGTTTTTTTAGAATTTTTATATATCCAAAGGTAAAACTATTATCATACAAAGTTTCAAGCTCTTTGTCGTTACTTTCTAGAGGTGATATTTTTAATTCATATTTATCAAATAGTTTTGTTAGTTGATTTTTGTCTTCAATATTTTCAAAAAGCTCATTTGAGATTTTAATATATTTTTCTTTTACTAGGTTATCAACTCTTTTTGAATTTATCTCATCAATCCAAAACCCAATAATAGCCATAAGAGTTAAACTAATAAGAAATAAAATTGATATTTTTTTAAAAATTGACATATCTCATCCTACAAATTTATAACCAATACCCCAAACAGATTTTATATATATTGGATTTTTTGAATCATCACCAATTTTATATCTTATATTTGAAATATGCATATCTATTGTTCTATTTTTTGTATTTTCATCTAAAGATGTAGCATTTAATATCTGCTCTCTTGATGAGATTTTATTTAGATTATTGATTAAAAACATAAAAATCTCAAACTCTATTTTTGTAAACTCTATTGGAAAATCATCTAAAACTACAGTTCTATTATCTTTGTCTATTTCAAAATTACAAATTTTGATTTTATTTGAAATATTCTTTTTTAAAATATGCTCTATTCTTAACACCAATTCCCTTGGTTCATAGGGTTTTGCAAGATAATCATCAGCTCCTAGTTCAAATCCATGGATTTTATTTCCTATATCACCACGTGCAGAAGAGATAATAATAGGAATATTTTTGATTTGTTTTAGCTTTTTAAATAAATCAAAACCATCCATATCAGGAAGCATTAAATCAAGAATGATGATTTCATAATCATTAGAATTCTTGAAGCTTTCTAGGGCATCTTTTGGGTGTACAAAGGCAGTACAATCAAAGTTATAATCTTTTAGATACTCTATTATAAATTCTTGCATTTGTAAATCATCTTCAATTAATAGGACACTTTTATTCAACTTCCCACTCCTTGAAATATTTTGAGAATTTTTTTCTTTGTTTTCCATCTAAAATAGTATAAATTTTTTTCATTCTTTGTACTTCTAAAAATGATGCTTTTGATTTAATTTCATTTAAAATCTCTAAATACTGTTTTTCATCAAAATTATCATCTTTTATTATATCTTCTAATCTATCTTCTTGATTTTCTTTAAACTCATAGAACTCTTTGTATTGATATTTGAAATCAATCAAAATCTCTTTCATTTTTTCAATTTGTTGAGTATTTAAATCTAAATATTCAAGGTTTTTGTATGAATGTTTATATTTATGGTGACCATCATCGTCATCGGCATTTAGAAATAGAAACAGACTACTTAAAAGCAGAAAGATTTTTAATATTTTCATCTTCAATTAATCCTTTTTCAATATCACTATGACAAGCTTTACAGTTTGCTTTATTTTTTATATCTTTATGATTATATATCTCTTTATCAATATTTTTATGGGTTTCTTTCCAAAATATAGTATCACTCATAGCTATTATATCTTTATCACCTATTGAATTCAAGAAGTTCCAACTTGATTCCATGCTTGAATTTTCAGCACTGTTTTTTATCAAATAAGCCAATATGTTTTTATTAGCTTCTTCATCAATTGAAGCATCATCCCCAAAGTGATTTTCTAAATCACTCATCATTATTTCCCATGATTTTTTAGGCAAAAGATTGGGTGGGATAAAGAGTGTGACACGATGCACACTCGGTTATAAAAACTTCATTTTGTGTTTGATAATCTACTGTTTTATTAATAGATGAGACTAAAATATTGTTTGGTTTATAGATATTAAAAGCAAAGAATCCTATAAATATTATAAACATAAAAAATGCAAATATTTTTTGAAAAATATTTAATTTTATACTTTCATTTTCATTTGTTACTTTATAACCTGTAATTATAGAGTTTAATGTCTCATGTTTTTTATGAAGTAATCTATCACTTAAAACACCACTTATATGAGTAACAATTAAAACTATAAATAGTGTTGAAAAAAATTCATGAATGCCTTTGAATAATTCCATTTCTTTAAAAAAAGGAGAATTCCACGAAGATAAAATACCTTTTCCCTCTTGAATACCAAAGGCTAAAATACCTGTAATTACAGTCAAAAATGCAACTACTAGCATAGCAATCATCACATAAGAAGCCAAAGGATTATGACCTATGTATTTTTGATGATCTTCAAATACATTGTTTAAAAACTCTTTTATATTTTGTTTTCCCATTGGAAAATCTTTAAACAAAGAGTATTTAGGTCCAATGATTCCCCAAAATGCTCTAAATACAAGAAGTATTAAAACAGCATAACCAATTATTGCATGGTAATTTAACCATCTATCCTCATCAGCACTTAAAAAAGCCAATAAGATAAACAGCACAAAAAGAGCGTGAAAAACTCTAGTTGGTAATGACCAAATATATGATTTTTGCATGATTTATCCTTTTAATCTTCCCATCTTCCATAGTTAGGAATATTTATATCTCTTTCTCCATAAATACCTTTTTCGGCTGTTGTATGACAAGCAACACAGTTGAATAATCCTTTTACTTCAGGCTGAGTTATTAAATCTTTTCTTATTTCTTTATGTTTTTTTATCATATAAGGTGTTGTTGAAATAGAATCTGCAACTTGTCCAGGAAGTAAACTTGAAACTATTCTATTACTTCTTTTGTATTGCATATTTTTTTCAGCGCTATTGTCATTTAGATATTTTGATAAAGTTGCAAAATCTTCAGGTGCCAATGTGGCATCAACTCCAAAGTGTTTATCTAAATTTGACATGATTTTATTCCATGAATTACTTGGAAGTAAACCTGCTTGATATGGAAAGTGACAAGATCCACACTCTTTTATGTAAAGCTGATTATTTACAGGTGCGACATCAGTTTTACCTGAAGAATATGACTCAGCAAATAATGAGTTCAAAACTATTGTTAAAAAAATTAAATATTTCATGATTTTTCCTTTATTGGTTTATGATGTATGTTGTTACATCACCTTTTTCTAAAGCTGTTCCTTCACGATTATAAACATCATTGAAGTTTCTTTTCATCCATTTTTCAATCTCTTTGATTTGTGTAAATCTTTTTGAATTTGCTTTTGGTGAAAGTGGCTCTATCGTTTTTCCAGTGAAAGTGTTTTCACCACTATTACTTAGATTTGATGTATGACAAGTAGTGCAAGAAATCTCTTTACCTTTTTTACCAATATGTTTGGATGTAAAAATCTCTTCACCACGTTTTGCATCAAAGCCTGTGAAAGATGGATTTTCTTTTATAACTTCTTGTTTTAAAGAGCCAAGATAATCATCAACCACAGCAGCAAATGATAAGTTTAAAAGTAGGGCTGGAATTAGTAGAATTTTCATTTTTTATACCTCTGTTTTTATATAACAGAAGTATAAAGGAATAGTTTAAATTTTAAGTGTGAATTTTCTTGACAATTTCTTTACAAAATATTAAAGAAAAAAAGAAGAGATTTGAACTCTTCTTTTTGTTATGAACCAACAATTCCACCATCATTTTTTGTAATAACAATAGTAGCTGATCTTGGTCTTGAAGTTCCATTATCTGGCCAGTGGCTCTCAAAATTAGCTGAATTGTTTAAATCACTTGTATTTTCACCTGGATGTTGAATATTTACAAATATAGCTTTTCCATCTGGTGTCTCAGTAATTCCCGTGATTTCACAACCTTTTGGTCCAACTAAAAATCTTTTTAGTTTAGTCCTTGAAGCTTCAGCTCCAACATAAGTTGTAATTATTTTATCTGCATTTGTATTACTTGGTACAGTTTTATTTATAATTTGAGTAGATTTACCATCATTGTATGTTCCTGGAATTGCTGCTAACATCATACAATTTGTTTTATCAGTGTAATAACCATCATCAGTTTGAAGCCACATTAAACCTTTTGATGCTTGACTAAAAAATAATCCATCAGGACTTGAAAAATCATTATCATCTGTTAATTTTGAGATATTAACATTTTTATCGGCATCAGCTTGCGCACCAAATAGATAAATATCCCAGTTAAATGCACTTGCACTTGAATCATTTCCAAGTTCTTGCATTCTAATTATATGTCCATTTACATTTCCCTTAGAAGTTTTACCATTTTTATCATCAGTGTAATATCTAGGATTTACTGAATCAAGCTCAGAACTAGCTCCACTTGTTTTACCTCTATCTTTATTGTTTGTTAAAGTAATATAAATATCCCCTGTATTTGGGTGAACTCCTGTCCATTCAGGTCTATCCATAGGAGTTGCTTTAACTGCATCTGCTGCATGTCTTGCATTTACTAAGATATCTCCTAAGTCAGCAAAACTATAAGATGTATAAGAAGTAACATCTGTATTATTCATTGAAAGTTCTAACCATTGTCCTGAACCATCATCATTAAATTTTGCAACATAAAGTTTTCCATCATCTAAATATTTATCTCCAGCATTTAATCCACCATTTAAATCAGCTTCATCCCAATTTAAAGTAGATACATATTTATAGATATATTCTCCCCTTGAATCATCACCCATATAATAAACTAAAGGCTTACCACTTGTTATAATTCCAGGCATTGCACCTTCATGTCCCATTCTTCCAAGTGCTGTTCTTTTTCTTGGAGTTGAAGTTGGACTAAATGGATCAATTTCTACAACCCAACCAAAAGTATTTGCAACATTTCTATAATCTTCAGTTTGGCTAGCACCACTTGGAATAATATTCCATCTATCGTAAATATCATCACTAGTTGTAGAGTTCGCCCAACCATAAGAACCATCACTTGCACTTGAACCCATATATCTATTTTGTGTAGCTTGTGCTTTTGTATCGCTTAAAGTATTACTTGCTGGTCTTTTAAAATATCCAGCCCAATTCTCTTCACAAGTAAGATATGTTCCCCAAGGAGTTAGTCCATTTGCACAGTTATTTAATGTACCTCTCGTTTTTGCTCCACTTGTTGAATATTTTGTTTTTACTAAATCATGATTTTTTACTGGTCCATAAATATTCATTTGCGTTTGTGCAGTTATTCTTTTATTAAATAGTGAATTTTTGTTTATTGAGAATTCTGAACTTCCTTTTTGAATTTCGATAATAGAAACACCATGTGCTGAAACTTCTTTATCTATTTGAGATGAAGGTCTTGAAGTTTTATCATAGGCTGCATTTTGAGCTAGTGTATGCATAAAAATCTGTGTCATGTTTTCATGATTCATACATAATAAACCTCTATTAGAGTTTGTTAAATCTTTTGCAGTTCCTTCTTTATTCATACCAAAATATGACATACCATCATGGTGATCTCCTGCTCTATTATTAAAGTCTGTATCACTTCCATCATTTGCATAATCAGAAGTAAAAGAATTAATTGGATCACCTAATTTATATAAAATTTGTACTGAATATCCATTTGGAACAGTTACCATATCATTTAAATTTTTTGCCACAGGATCAAAACCTAATAAAGCAGCAGCTGCCACAGGAGATAATGCATTGCTATTATTGCTGTTGCTTCCACAAGCACTTAGATTTAATCCTAAGAAACTTCCAGCAACCATGGCTAAACTGCCTTTTATTACACTTCTTCTTGAAACTCTTGTTTCTATGATTTCTTCTAATGATAAATTATATGAATTATTTTTAGAGATGGCATCTTGACCATTTGGTGACATTGGATGGTTTTTTGTAAGTAAGTCTTTCATAATTTCTTCCTTTTTATTTGTAGTATCATAAGAGGAAAAGATTACAAAATAATTACAAAAGGTATTTATCTATAATTATGTAA
>JAHIWE010000039.1 GCA_018816105.1 bacterium
AAATCTTTTTTCTTCTTTCAATCTACAGTCTTTTTCAACTCTTGCTAAATTACGTTCATGCTCTAATATATCATATTCTTTTTTGTCGATAGAACCATGGTTTATTTGTTGTCTAACAAAATTGGATGAAAGTTGTCCAACTGATTTTTCTAATATTTGGGGTGTATATTCTATCCCTAAATCTTTATATACATTCCTATATAAGTTTTTTATGTCTTCTGAATCTTGTTCATCTCTAGCATGTTGTAAATGAAAAACTACCCTCTTAGCTAATAAACAGCCAAAAGCATATTCATCATCTTGTGGATGATACTTTTTTCTGGTATTAATTACTATATTCATTTTTGCCTCCTTCTTTTTTGAATGCCTTTTTGATTATATCTAATCTTTTCTTTTGTGTTATACCACACCACCACTCAAACCAACCTATTTTATTTTTATTATTTCCCATCCTTTTTTGTCTCTATCTTTATTTGAAGTCCACCAAATCCATAATTCTTTACTGGTGTTCTTTGGTACTTTAACATTTTGTAATTCTTCTATAGTTTTTTTATAGCTAACCTTAACCTGTTTTGTTGCTTTACACTGTATTAGTTTCCATTCTTTACCGTTATGAGCTAGTATATCAAATCCACCAAAACTACCCCTACAACGATGAGCATAAAAACCTTTTTTTTCTAAAACTTTTTTAGCTAATCTTTCTTTAGTCAACCCATATTGTTTATTACTCATTTGGTACCTCCCAAGAAAATACAACCCATTTATGTTTTCCTATTGGTTCAGAATAATAATCACAACTAGAATCTTTTTCCAACTTGCTATATAATACAACTTTATATCCCAAATGAATAAACCCCATTGTCATACCACCATCTTCAATATCATCTATAACTATAGTTTCTTTATCAATTTGTTCCTCATCAAATATCAATGGTAAATTCAGTTTGTGAGACAACATTACAGCAGGTATAAGACCCCCTCTTGGAATTCCATATATATTTTTTGCTTCTATTTTATTAAATCTATACCAATCTACGATTCTATATATACACCTTTCAATATCAGTCCAACCTAAAAAATATTTTTCTTTTCCATCATTTTTTGTTTTACTTACTGTATCCATTTTTTACCTCATACTCTAATGGGTCTTTTACACCCGCTTCTTTAAACCCATTCAACCTTAACTTACATGAATCACACTGTCCACATGATTTTTCTTTACCATCATAACAACTCCATGTTAATTCATAAGGAATATTTAATTTTATTCCTTCTTTTATTATAGCTGCTTTGTTCATAAATTGTAATGGAGCAAAGATTTTGATAATCTTACCTTCTTCATTGAAAATTTTACTTCCACGATTTAGTGTCTCTTGAAGAGATTTAAAAAAACTGTCTCTACAGTCTGGATAACCACTAAAATCTATTTGGTTTGCACCAATAAAAATTTTATTAAATTTATTTACTTCAGCATAAGCATGAGCTAATGTTAAAAATATAGTGTTTCTTTGTGGAGTCCAAGTTACTGGTATTTCTATAGTCATTTCATGTAACCCTCTACTTTTTGGTACTTCTATATTTTTATCTGTTTGGGCAGAACCGCCTATTTGAGTTAAATCAATTTTTAAGATTTTATTTTCAACTCCATAATATTTTGCTATTTCTTTAGCACAATCTAATTCTTTTATTTGTTGTTGACCAAAATCAAAACTTATCGTTTTAACATTTTCTTTACTAACCTCATTTATAGCTATACCTAAACAGGTTGTTGAATCTAATCCACCACTATTTAAAACTAATATTTTTGCCATTTATTTCCTCCTTTCATTATTCCACATTACTCTGTGGTTTTGCATCATTACTCTCCAATCAAATCTATTAAGCCACTCAAACCAATTATCATATATTAAATATTCTGTTAATTTTGCCGCCCTCTTTGCATATTCGTTTAAATCTTCTGTTAAACCTTCTGGTTGAAAAACCACATTATACTTACTATGAGGCAATGAATTCAGCAAATCCCTAACATCATTCATATCTTTTTCTATGTCCGTTGTATCAATTACAAATTTTAATTGAGAATCTTTTTTCTGTAAAACTAAATCTCTTAAAATCTTACCCACAGCCTTTTTGTCTTGTTCAAATGTTTTATTACCTGAACTTGTCAGTTTTGGAGATATACTCCAAAAACCAATTAATTCTACCAATTCTCTATCATATATGCTTCCATTTGTTTCTATAAATATTTTATAATCATATAACTCTATCAATTCTTCTATTAACATTTTTAAACTTTCTACCTGTAAACAGGGTTCTCCACCTGTAAAAATTATTGTACTGCACTTCAAAGCCGAAATCTCATTAATAATTTCATTTATTTCTAATTCATCATAATCGACAGCTTGAAAAGAAGCAAATTTAGTGTCACAAGCACCGTTTTTCCATACACATCTTTTATTACAACCTGATAATCTAACAAATACAGCAGGTATTCCAGTATGTAAACCTTCTCCTTGACAACCTCTAAACATTTCATATATTTTTAATTTTTTCATTTTATACCTCTATAAATTCTCCTTCACCTCTTTGCAAAACTTTTTGGTCAATAAGTGATTTTACATCTTCCCAAACCCTAACAACACAATTGTCAATGTTTTTAATCCCTATTTGTTCATATATTTTTCTTTTTATTAAAAAGGCCATATTTTCTGCTGTAGGGTTATCTTCCATTTCTAAAACAGTAAAAAGGTTGTTAAGATTGTCCATTATTATTGGGGTTATACTACCTTTTTCAATAATTAATTTATGGTCAAACATTTTTTTGATAAAACTGAAATCAAACAATATACCATTGTTCAATTCATTTATTTTTTTATTGTCATAACCATTTATAGTATCTATACACACATAATATGCATACGTATGCCCGTGGATATTACTACAAGCTCCATCATATTTACTTAAAAAATGGGCAGTTGCAAAAAAACCGCTTGTTTGTAACCTCATTTTCCTTTTCTCCATTTATTTCCTAATAAATACCCAACAGCTACTCCTATTATACCTATTGCTGTACCAGCTATTACTTTCGCTGATGTTGGGTTTTTATAAGCCCAATCTACCACTTTTTCAGTATTTTTATTTACTTTATCTCTTACTTTTTTTATTTTATTTTTCATTTTATTCCACCCTATCTTCTTTTTCAAACTCATATTTATTTTGAGCTTTAATCAAATTTGTCAAATTGGGATAATCTTCTTGATTTCTCAAAATTTCCCGTTTTTCTTCTTGATTAAATTTCATTTTCCTTCTCTAAACCTTATAAACGTTGGATGTCGAATTTTATCTTTGCTTCCAATTTTCATTCCTTTAAACTCTATCCACCTACCTATATATTTTTCTTTATTTTGCCATATTTCTTTTCGAAACTCTTCATCACCTGTTAATGTAACTTTTTGTTCTTGGCCATTACAAATTCCTATAAACCCACCAGCTATACCAGTTAATGCTGTAACCCCTTTGTGTTTAGCTTTCTTTTTGTATCCTAATTTATCTATTTTACTTTCTACTAAATTTTCTACTCGTTCATATATATCTTTTATTTCCATATCAAAGGTTTCAAAGGGTTTAACTTTATAAATTAAACCTTCTTTAACAGTTCCACGCCCCTGTTTGTATTTACCTTTTATATCCTTTAAAATTAACCCTTCATATCCTCTTTGTATAACACCTTCAAAATATTTATCAATTTCTTCTTTAGAGGCCACAGTATTTTGAGTTACTATTATTACATTTTTAAATAAATTATTATTTTTTAATATTGATAAATGGTTTATCCTTTCAAAAAAGTCTTTTTCTTTATCCAAAAATAAAATATCAAAACAATGAAATTTTAGACAGTTCGGTACTTCATCTTCTGTCTCTTCAGACATAACAAAATGGGTTATTTTTTGAAAGGTTAACTCATGACTATATAGCTCTCCGTCAAAAACCATATTTTTTTCTTGAGCAATCTTACATAGCTCTTTATACCTTTCTTGTAACACTTTATTTCTAATCGGTTTTAAAGTTCTACTAACTAATTGACCCCCTACAGTCAAACATCTTATTCCATCTAATTTGCAAGAAGCATATATAGGATAATTTATATTGTTCAAATCTACCTGTTCATTAGGAGCCAACATCGGTCTTATTTTATTCGTCATTTTATATATATTTAGATATTTCCTTAAAATTTTTTGCTATTTTTACCCCATCATCAGTTAACCATACTATTTTTCTTGAACCTTTTAAAGTAATATTAACCAATTTCATTTTATCTAAATTTTTAAGAGTAAAAGATGTATAAGCATAATCTATCTTTAAATCCCTACTAATTTCAGTAATATTAGATTCTTTAAAATCTAACATATATATTAATATTTTTGCTGTCCTACTTACTAGCTGGTTTTTTATATTTATTTCCATTTTAATCCCCCTCGCAAAAATGATTATAATCATCTGCCACCATCGCATGACATATTTCATGATTTTCAAAATATTTTACATTACTTAAATTATGACCTTTTACCCATACACAATAATACCCACTCCCATAATATGTTCCTCCATAACCAAAATCTTTTTCTGTTAATGTTAAATTTGATATTACATGACTTTCAGGGCCTATATTGTAATATAACAATTTATTTTTACAATCTAAATAATCATGTTGTAAATCTACATAATCATACCGTAAATCCATATAACCTTCTACTAATTCGTTGGATATATTATATAAATTGTTGTAGTTTGAAATTAAACTGTTATATTTATTAACAAAAATATTATAATCAGTTGCCAATTTACTATATTCTTTTTTCTGAACCACACTTAATATGATTACTCCTATCATACAAAATACAATTATCCCCACTAAAACTTTGTTATCTATATTAT